>JBOHEE010000437.1:0-6442 GCA_050700895.1 Nitriliruptorales bacterium
AGGACAGCTGCCCGTCCGCGAACAGCCCTGCCACCACCGGCATCGCCTGCAGCACCTCCGAGGCGGTGAGCAGGGTGTGCCGGTCGGACTTGATCAGCCGGCAGGTGTCGGCCAGCCACAGCTCCAAGGTCATGCCCTCGACCTTCTCGCACACCCCGCAGCGCAGCAGCGGCGCCGCCAGCAGCACCGCACGGGCGATCTCACGCTCGGCCCCGCGGACGTGGCCGGTGAAGCGGGCCAGGGCGTCCGCGGCCTCGTCCAGACCCATCGTGCCCTGCGGCGGCGCCGCCGCCGCCGCCGGCGCCGCCTCGTCGACGGCGTCTTTCCGCGGCCGGTCCTCGCGAGGCTGGTCCTGGCGGGTCACGGTCTGTGTCTCGGCCGTCGTCTCGACCGTCGTCTCGACCATCTTTTTCCGAACGCCTGTTCGACTAGTAAGATCATGCCATGCCCCTGTGACATGTCAACGTCGGATCGGACCAGGCTGTGGAAACCCGCTTGACCAGCGTGCGGACGCCCTACGGTCCCGCCCAGATGACACTGGCCACCTACGGGACCGAGGCTGCAGCGCCCGAGGCGACGCCGAAGCTCGGATGGGAGGCCTTGCCCGGCGGCGTCCGGCGCTCGCTCGCCACGTTCGACGACGGCGACTGGGTCACGCTGCTCCTCAGCGACGTCGACGGCGAGCACCCTCAGCTTCGGTGGACAACCGGCGACCTCGAGCGGGTCTCGGACGCGTTGGACCCGGCTTCACGGTCGTGTCACGCCGTCCCCCGTTGCGGCCCCCGCCCTCACGTCGCACGACAGCTACGAGTTCGACAGGTGGCGGTGGTTTCGCAGGGAGCCTGCGAGGTCGGAGAAGTTGGGCCTCACGATGGGGGATGTCGAACGGCTCGCTCGCGCGGAGAGCCGGCTCCACCAGGTCGCGACCGGGGAGACGCTCCTCCACGGTGATCTGCGAGCGGACCAGATCCTGTTCAGTGGGTCGGCCACGGTGTTCGTGGACTGGCCCCACGCCTGCGTGGGGCCGCCCTGGGTCGACCTCGTGCTCATGCTGCCGAGCGTGGTAGAGACCGGAGGAGACCTGGCCCCGGAGGATCTCGTGGGCGCGGTACCCGGGCTGCGCCGGGCGCCGAGGGATGGTCTGCTGGCCGTGGCCAGCCCCATCGTCGGCCACCTGCTCTGGCAGAGCGGCGAGCCGTGCCCGGGGGATCGACGTCGTTACGGGCGCGTTCGACAGCCATCGTCGGCCACCTGCTCTGGCAGAGCGGCGAGCCACCGCCGCCGGGGCTCCCCACCGTTCGCGGGTACCAGATGGCCCAGGGCACAGCGCTGTTGCCGTGGCTTCTGGAGGCGTTGGGCGGGCCCACCCGCTCCGGCTAGGATGGTCCTTGGCCGGGGTCCCGACCGCAATCTCCGAGCCCCGCGCAGATATCCACCCCCGCACCGTCGCTCTCGCACGGGCGGGTGCGAGCGACACGGAGGAGCGCGTGACCGACTTCTACGCGCAGTGGACGACGTTCGCGATCCTCGCGGCCGTCGCGATCGGCGTGTACGCGGCGGTCATCACCATCAACCGCTTCATGGGCCCGTCCCTGCCGAGTCCGGCGAAGCTCACCACGTACGAGTGCGGGGTCGACCCGGCCGGGTCCGGCTGGTCACAGGTGAACATCCGCTACTACGTCTTCGCGTTCCTGTTCGTGATCTTCGACGTCGAGGCGCTGTTCCTCTTCCCGTGGGCGGTCATCCTCGGCACGCTCGAGAGCGGCGGCGGCGAGGCTCTCGTCTCAGCGACCTTCGCGCTCGTCGAGATGTTCGTCTTCATCGGGATCCTCGCTCTCGGTCTTCTCTACGCCTGGCGCAAGGGGGTTCTGCAGTGGGACTAGTCGACCAGGTCGACCTCCCGAACCCGGTCCGCTTCCTCTTCAACTGGGGGCGGAAGTACTCGCTCTGGGTGATGAACTTCGGCCTCGCCTGCTGCGCGATCGAGTTCATCGCCGCGTCGACCGCGCGCCACGACTTCATGCGCCTCGGGGTCATCCCCGTCGCGCACGGCCCGCGCCAGGCCGATCTGCTCGTGGTCGCCGGGACGTTGACGGACAAGATGGCGCCGGCGCTGAAGCGGGTGTACGACGAGATGCCCGAGCCGAAGTACGTGATCTCGTTCGGGTCGTGCTCGAACTGCGGCGGCCCGTACTGGGACAGCTACTCGGTCACCAAGGGCGTGGACCAGATCGTCCCGGTGGACGTCTACGTGCCGGGCTGCCCGCCCCGGCCGGAGGCCCTGCTCGAGGGCATCGTCGTCCTCCAGAAGCGCATCGGTCAGGAGAACCTGCGCGAGCGGATGGACTCGCGGCGGGAGCCCCTGGTCGTCCCCGAGGACGGCCGCGTCCTCTCGGGTAGCGGCTCGGACTTCGGCGGCGGTCCGGACGCGCTCGTGGAGGACGCGAACACGCGATGACGCTCGAGGACCTGAAGGAGCGCTTCACCGCGCAGCTCGGCGGGCACGTCGTCGACGCTGCCGTCGAGTGGGGCAGCGTCACGATCACGCTCGACGCCGACGGCTACGTCGAGGCGGCGCGGATCGCCCGCGAAGAGCTCGAGATGGACTTCTTCGACTCGCTCAGCGGCGTCGACGAGCGCGAGGACGGTTTCGCGGTCGTGGCGGTCCTCTACTCGACGTCGACTCACGATCGGGTGCTGCTCCGGCACGTCTGCGCCGGCGGGCGCGAGGAGCCGACCGCGCCGACGCTCAGCCACCTCTACCTGGGCGCGAACTGGCAGGAGCGCGAGGCCTGGGACATGTTCGGCATCGAGTTCGAGGGCCACCCGGGCCTGGCACCCCGCATCCTCACGCCGGAGAACTTCGAGGGCTGGCCGCTCCGGAAGGACTTCTGGCTCGGCACCCGCGAGGCGAAGCCGTGGCCGGGCATCAAGGAGCCACTCGAGCTCGACGAGGAGACCGGCGAGCCGATCGAACGCGAGCCGGCCGGGGTCGGCGCCGCGCCGGGCCCGTCCGTGCTCGACGAGGCGATGGCGGAGCAGGCCAAGGTCGTCGCCGGGGTGGTCGACGCCGACGAGCAGGTCGAGCTCGGGGAGCCCGCCACCGACACCGGCGCCGAGACGGGTGAGCCGCCGACGACCCAGGACCCCGGCCTCGCACCGGTCGAGGGCGGCATCCACGAGACCGTCGACGAGGAGGCCGACCGCGGCCCCGGCCCGGCCGGCGGCGAACGTCAGGGCTCCGTCGAACACGAGGAAGAAGACGAGAACGGGGGTGAGCGCCAGTGACGGACCTCGACACCTCTGCGCAGGCCCTGCCGGCCACCGCTCCCGGCGAGACGATGTTCCTCGAGGTCCGGGGCGAGGGAGAACTCGCGACCCAGGACATGACCCTGTCGATCGGGCCGCAGCACCCCTCCACGCACGGGGTCCTGCGGATCGTCGTCGAGCTCGACGGCGAGCGGATCAAGAAGGCGACGCCGGTCATCGGCTACATGCACCGCGGCTTCGAGAAGCTCGCGGAGCACCGCGACTACCGCCAGATCATGGCGCTCGTGAACCGCCACGACTGGCTGTCCGGCTTCTGCAACGAGGTCGGCGTCGCGCTCGCGGTCGAGCGCATGATGGAGCTCGAGGTCCCCGAGCGGGCCGAGTGGATCCGGATGCTCATCTTCGAGTGGAACCGGATCCTCAACCACCTCATGTTCATCGGCTCGTTCGCGCTCGAGCTGGGTGCCATCACGCCGATGTTCCACGCCTTCCGTGAGCGCGAGGACATCCAGTACCTGCTCGAGTCGGCGACCGGCGGTCGCCTCCACTTCACCTTCTGCCAGGTCGGCGGGCTGAAGGAGGACCTGCCGAAGGGCTTCCTCGCCGAGTCGCGCCGCCTCAGCAAGATGGTCCGTGGCCGGCTGCGCGACTACGAGGACCTCATCCTCGGCAACGAGATCTTCCTCGCGCGGACGCAGGGGGTCGGCGTCCTGCCACCGGAGGTCGCCACCTCCTACGGCGTGTCCGGGCCGATCCTGCACGCGACCGGCGTCGGCGACGACGCCCGCGTCGCCGAGCCGTACCTGCGCTACGGCGACATCGACGTCGAGGTCCCGGTCGGCACGAAGGGCGACAGCTTCGACCGCTTCTACGTCCTCCTCAACCGCGTCCGGACGTCGCTCGACATCATCGACCAGGTCCAGGAGCGCATCCCGCCGGGCCCGGTCAACGTCCGGCTCCCGAAGCTCGTGAAGGCGCCGGAGGGCGCGACCTACGTCCGGGTCGAGAACCCGCTCGGCCAGCTCGGCTACTACCTCGTCTCCGACGGGGGCAAGAACCCGTGGCGCCTGAAGATGCGCACGCCGTCGTTCTCGAACGTCTCGATGGTGCCGTACCTCCTCGAGGGGATCCTCGTGCCCGACCTCATCGCGGTGCTCGGCAGCGTGTTCTTCGTCGTCGGGGATGTCGACCGATGAGCGGGCGCACGACCTCGCGGTTCGGATCTGGCGTGGGCCCGGTCCGAGACGGTCGCGGCAGGATCGACCGATGAGCCTCGTCCTCGCCGCTTCCACGTCGCTGCTGTCGCTGCAGTCGCTCGCCGACTTCAGCGGCAACCTCTGGTACGGGCTCGCGATCAAGCTCGTCGCGATCCTCGGCATCTTCTTCGTCGTGCCGCTCGTGGTCGGCTACATGGAGCACAAGGTCATGGGCCACATGCAGGCCCGCTTCGGCCCGATGGACGTCGGCCCCCACGGGACCCTCCAGCTCGTCGCCGACGGGGTGAAGTTCATCCAGAAGGAGGCGGTCACCCCGCGGGCGGCGGACCGATGGGTCTTCAACATGGCCCCGGGCGTCGCGCTCGGCGCGACGATGATCGTCTTTCTCGTCGTCCCGCTCGGGCCGGGCATCTGGGCCGAGGACCTCGAGCTCGGCCTCTTCTACGTCCTCGCGGCGAGCGCGATCGGCGTCATCGGCATCCTGATGGCCGGATGGTCGTCGGCGAACAAGTTCTCGCTCATCGGCGGCATCCGCGCCGCCGCCCAGCTCATCGCCTACGAGCTGCCGATGGTCCTCGCCGCAGCCGCGGTCGCGATCCACGCCGGCACGCTGTCGCTCGTCGGGATCGTCGAGGCGCAGGCCACCTTCATGCTCCCCGGAACAAACATCAACCTCTGGTACGTGTTCCCGCAGGTGATCGGCTTCGGGATCTTCTACGTCGCCGCCCTCGCGGAGCTCTCACGGCCGCCGTTCGACATGCCGATCGCCGACTCCGAGCTCGTCTTCGGCTACCTGACCGAGTACTCCGGCATCCGCTTCGGGATGTTCCTCCTCTCGGAGTACGCGGGCATGGTCGCGTTCTCGGCGATCATGGCCGTCCTCTACCTCGGTGGCTGGCAGATCCTGCCGGGGGTGCCGCTGCCCGGCTGCACCGGACCCGGCGGCATCTTCGACTGCGGAGTGCCCGGCACCCTCCTCGGCTTCGGGGTCGTGATGGGCAAGATCTTCGCCCTCACGTTCGTCATGGTCTGGCTCCGTGCCACCTACCCGCGACTGCGTGAGGACCAGCTGCAGCGCTTCTCGTGGCTCGCGCTCATCCCGATCAGCCTCCTGAACATCGGCGTCGTCGCGACCGCGAAGGTGGTCGCCTGATGGCTCGCTCCCCTCTGCTCGACAAGCTCCGTGGTGGCACGACGCGGCAGCCCAACCCCGCCGGTGCCGGCCTGCTGAAGGGCCTCGGGGTCACGCTGAAGACGATGCTCACCCCCGCGGTCACCCGGCAGTACCCGCACGTGAAGCCGGACCTCGCTCCCCGGACCCGCGGCGTCATCGCGCTGATGGACGAGAACTGCACCGTCTGCATGCTCTGCGCGCGCGAGTGCCCCGACTGGTGCATCTACATCGAGTCGCACAAGGAGACGGTGCCGGCGTCGGGCGGCGGCGGCCGCACCCGGACCCGCAACCAGCTCGACCGCTTCGCGATCGACTTCGCGCTCTGCATGTACTGCGGCATCTGCATCGAGGTCTGCCCCTTCGACGCGCTCTTCTGGAGCCCGGAGTTCGAGTACTCGACCTACTCGATCGGCGAGCTCATCCACGAGGCGCCGAAGCTGCGCGAGTGGATGGACACGGTCCCGCCGCCACCGCCGCTCGAGGAGGGCGCGGAGCTCGCGCCGGAGGCGGCGAAGGCGCTCGAGACGGTCGAGAAGGAGCGCCAGAAGGCGCTTGAGGCCGCCGCCCGCCAGGCACAGGAGCACGCGCCGCGCCAAGCCGCGACCGGTGCGCCGCAGGCCGCCGCGGCGGGGGCTCCCGCCGTCGAGGAGGAGATCGAGGTCGAAGCCGAGGTCGACCAGGAGACCTACGACAAGCTCATCGCCCAGGGCAAGCCCGAGCGCGTCGCCCGAGCGCGGGCCAAGGCGACGTTCGTGCGCCGCGAGAAGGCCCGCATCCGCGC
>JBOHEE010000438.1:0-4258 GCA_050700895.1 Nitriliruptorales bacterium
AGGACAGCTGCCCGTCCGCGAACAGCCCTGCCACCACCGGCATCGCCTGCAGCACCTCCGAGGCGGTGAGCAGGGTGTGCCGGTCGGACTTGATCAGCCGGCAGGTGTCGGCCAGCCACAGCTCCAACGTCATGCCCTCGACCTTCTCGCACACCCCGCAGCGCAGCAGCGGCGCCGCCAGCAGCACCGCCTTCGCAATCGCCTGCTCACCCTCGCGCACGTAGCCGGTGAAGCGGGCCAGGGCGTCCGCGGCCTCGTCCAGACCCATCGTGCCCTCCGGCGCAGCCGCCGCCGCCGGCGCCTCCTCGTCGACGGCGTCTCTCCGCGGCCGGTCCTCGCGAGGCTGGTCCGGGCGGGTCACGGTCTGTGTCGCGGCCGTCGTCTCGGCCGTCGTCTCGGCCGTCGTCTCGGCCGTCGTCTCGACCGTCGTCTCGACCGTCGTCTCGGCCATCTTTTTTCCGAACGTCTGTTCGACCAATCAGATCATGCCATGCCCCTGTGACATGTCAACGTCGGATCGGACCAGGCTGTGGAAACGACGAGGTGAGATCAGTCCGGCTCGGGGCCGTCAACGTTGATGACGCTCAGTGCGGGCGCTCGATGCTCTCCCCGGGGGATGAGAGTCAGGACAGCAGGAGGCCGACCGGAAGGACCGGGCGGAAGAGATCGTCGTGGACGGCGAGGGCGTAGCGGTCCGTCATGCCCGCGACGTAGTCGAGCACCTGGGTCGTGAGGTCGGCCTCGGTGTCGCGGTAGGTCTCCGGCAGGTCGTCGGGGTGCTCAAGGTGCCAGTCGACGAGCTGGCGGATGATCGTGATCGCGCTGTGCTTCTTGCGCTCGTTGTCCCCCGCCTCGTACACGCGCGTGAACATGAAGTCGCGCAGCTCGCGCATGACCTCGAGCACGTCGGCCTCCATCGTGACCCGCCCCGCGCGCGGGCTCTCGTCGAGCACCGCGTGGATCATGCGCCCGATCCAGTCGCTGCCCGGCGTGCCGAGGCAGGCCCGCGCCGCGTCGGGGAAGTCCGACGGCGCGAGGACGCCGGCGCGCATCGCGTCGAGTGCGTCGTGGGTGAGGTAGGCGATGCGGTCCGCGAAGCGCACGACGTCCCCCTCCAGCGTGCTCGGGGGCGGGTCGATGCGCCACGAGTGGGCCCGGATCCCGTCCACGACCTCCGCGGTGAGGTTGCGGTCCTCGAGGACGGTGAAGATGCGGACGCTCTGCCCCGCGTGGTGCCAGCCTCCGTCGACGTACGGCGACAGCGCCTCCTCGCCGGTGTGGCCGAACGGCGTGTGCCCGACGTCGTGACCGAGCGCGATCGCCTCCGCAAGGTCCCCGTTCAGCCCGAGCCCCGCAGCGAGCGACCGGGCCACCTGCGCGACCTGGACGGTGTGGGTCAGCCGGGTCACGAAGTGGTCACCGGCAGGGTTCAGGAAGACCTGCGTCTTGTGCTTCAGCCGCCGGAAGGCCTTCGAGTGGAGGATCCGGTCGCGGTCGCGCTCGAAGACCGTGCGGAACTCGTCCGGCTCCTCGGGCTCGGCACGACCCTCCGAGTCTGCGGCGTGCGTCGCCGCCGGGGCGAGCCGCTCCGCCTCCTCCGCCTCGCGCCACTTCCGGTCGCGACGCAGGAACTGGTCGCTCATGGCCATCCTCAGATCGGGTCGCCGACCATCGTGCCCTCGGTCGCCTCCGCCGGCATGCCACCCGGTCCCTCGATGATGCGGCGGCGGATGCGCGAGGAGATCGCGTCGATGACGATCGTCGCGCCGATGACGACGAGGATCGTCATCCCGGCCTTGTCCCAGCGCCGGTAGGAGAGGGCGTTCTGGAGGATGCCCCCGACGCCGCCCGCGCCGACGATGCCGAGGATCGCGGAGGCGCGGATGTTGATCTCGAAGCGGTAGAGCCAGAAGGCGACGATCTCCGGCATGACCTGCGGGAAGACGCCCCAGCGCATGATGTCGAGGCGTCGCCCGCCGGTCGCCTCCGCGGCCTCGACCGGCCCGGTGTCGACGCCCTCGATGACCTCGGAGGTCAGCTTGCCGAGGGTGCCGATCGAGTGCAGCCCGATCGCCATCGTCCCGGCGAACGCCCCGAGCCCGATGATCGGGATGAAGAGGATCGCAAGGATGATCTCGGGCACCGCGCGGATCGCGTTCAGGACCTGGCGGGTGATGCCGGAGCCGGCGCGTGCGGTGACGTTCCTCGCGCCGAGGAAGCCCAGCGGCAGGGACAGCAACGCGCCGATCAGCGTCCCGATCCAGGCGATCTGGATCGACTCGAGCATGCCCTCCCAGGCCCTTCCGGCGTACGACCAGTCCGGGAAGAAGAACATCAGCCGGAGGACGCGGACGAGGCCGGCGGGAAGCCGGAGCAGGTCGCGGAGCTCGACGTCGATCGTCAGCGCGGCCCAGATCACGGCTGCGGCCAGCCCTGTCAGGAGCAGGTCACGAGGGATCCGCCGCGGCCGTCGCGGCCGCTCCCCGGTGGAGCGCCCGGGGCCGGCGTCGACGACCGTAGGGGTCCCGGCGCTCACACCAGCCTCCGGCGCAGGGCGATCGAGATCGACTCGACGACGAAGACGATCAGGAAGATCTCGAAGATCACGACGGCGAGGCGGTCGTAGCGGAACGCGGCGAGCTGCGTCTGGATGAACACCCCGATCCCCCCGGCGCCGACGAGGCCGAGCACGGTCGACGCGCGCAGGTTCAGCTCGAAGGTGTAGAGCGAGTACGCGAGATAGTTCGGCAGCACCTGCGGGAACACGGCAGCCCGCACCGTCTGGAGCTTGGTCGCCCCCGACGCGTGACCGGCCTCGACCGGACCGGGGTCGATGCCGTCCACCGTCTCCGACAGGAGCTTCGCGACCACACCGATGTTGAAGAAGAACAGGGCGAGGATCCCCGCCAGTGGGCCGATGCTGATGGTCGCGACGAAGACCATCGCGTACAGCAGGTCCGGGATGGCCCGCAGGACGTTCAGCACGCCCTTGTCGGCGAGGTAGGTGGCGGTGTTCGGCGTCGTCACCCGCGAGGCGAGGAAGGCGACGACGAGGGCCACGAGGCAGCCGCCGACCGCACCGAGGATCGCCATCTGCAGTGTCTCGAGGAAGGGCGCGACGGTGTGGCGGACGATGCCCCATGCCGGGTTCGCGAAGTCGCGCAGGATCCGTCCCGCCCGGCTCGCGTTCTCGACCATCTCCGGGATCGAGAATCCGATTCCGAAGCGGTCGCTGCCCGCCCACCACGTGAGCCCGAGGAAGAGGACGACGGCGGCGTACACCCGCCACGATCGGCGCGGCCGCTCGGGCCGGCGGCTGGTCGCGGGCGCGTGACCGCTCACAGGCCCGGGCGCGCTTCCATCACGTCGTCGGCGGTCAGCGAGCGACCGTAGATCGACTCGAAGACCGCCTCGTCGGCGTCCTCGCCGCGGCCGTCGAACACGATCGCGCCGTCGCGGAGGCCGATGATGCGGTCGCCGTAGACGCGCGCGAGGTCGAGGAAGTGGAGGTTCACGATCGTCGTGATGCCGAGCTCGCGGTTGATGCGCTGGAGGTCGCGCATGACGACGTGCGAGGTCGGCGGGTCGAGCGAGGCCACGGGCTCGTCGGCGAGCAGCACCTTCGGCTCCTGGGCGAGGGCGCGAGCGATGCCGACCCGCTGCTGCTGGCCGCCGGAGAGGTTCGACGCCCGCACGTACGCCTTCTCGACGATCTCGACCCGTTCGAGCGCCCGCATCGCGATCTCGACGTCCCCGTCCCGGTACAGGCCGAGCAGCGTCCGCCAGGCGGGCGTGCGGTGCAGGCGGCCCATGAGGACGTTGTTGAGGACCGTCGTGCGCTTCACCAGGTTGAAGGTCTGGAAGATCATGCCGATGTCGGCGCGCAGGGCTCGCAGCTCGCGCTGCGAGGCGGAGCGGACCTTGCGGCCGTCGACCTGGACGTCCCCGCCGGTGAGCGGCACGAGGCCGTTCACCGCCCGGATCAGCGTCGACTTGCCGGCCCCGGAGAGCCCCACGATGACGATCATCTGGCCGTCGGGGATCTCGAGCGTCACGTCGCTGAGCGCCCGGACGCCTCCCGGGTAGACGACCGACGCGCTCGAGAAGCGGATCACGATGACCTCCGGGTCGCGGTCAGGCTAGATGCTTCCCCGTCGCGCTGGCGTCGGGGATCTCGAGCGTCACGTCGCTGAGCGCCCGGACGCCGCCCGGGCAGACGACCGACGCGCTCGAGAAGCGGATCACGATGACCTCCGGG
>JBOHEE010000439.1:0-3352 GCA_050700895.1 Nitriliruptorales bacterium
GCGCGGGCGGGCCCCGCCGCCGCCGGTGGCGGTCGGGGCTGCTGCGTGCGTGCCGTTTCGGTTCATCGCCGCGCATGCTATCGAACATGTGTTCGGATAGTCAAGTGGGCGTGGCCACGAATGCGCAGAGCGAGATACGCCGAGCGGACAGCGCACGGCGACGGCGCAGGCCTCCGATCGGCGCAGGCTCCTGATCTCTTGAGGGCGCAGGCCGGGACGAACCAGCCGACCTCCGCCCCGACCGAACGACGGGGCTTGACCGCGAGTGAAGAGTGACGGCCGGACTTGACTCGGAACTCGTCCGACGGCGGCCGGCCGCGCGGCGCACGAGCTCGTCCGAGGCCCACCGCGACTCTGCCGCGCCCTCACCAGCCTCCTCGGCGACGTCGACGACGTCGGCGTCGCCGTACCGACCTTTGCGACCACCACTGCCCGGAAGGAGCCGTGCGATGACCGGGATCCCAGCCGCAGAGGTCACCGCGGCGATCGAAGCCGCGAGCGGTCACCGCGTGGCCGATCTCGAGCGACGCCCGTCGCGGTACGCCAAGAGCGCGCCGCTCGAGGAGGTCCACGCCGAGCTCTCCGACGGGACCGCGCTGCGGCTCGTCCTGAAGGACCTCACCCCCGACTCGCTCGTGCCCGGTGGCCGGGCCAAGCCGCGCTTCCTGCGCGACCCCGCACGCGAGCTCGCCGTCTACGGTCGGCTCCTGCCGAGGGCGCCGCGGGGCACGGCCCGCTGCTACGCGGCGACGGTCTCCGATGGCCGCTACTGGCTCCTGCTCGAGCACGTCCCGGGCGTCGAGCTCCACCAGGTCGGCGACCTCGATCTCTGGTGCGACGCGGCGCGCTGGCTGGCCCGCCTCCACGCCCAGACCGACCTCGCCGAGATCGCTCGCTGCCGGTCCTCTTCGAGGACGCAGCCGCCTACCGGCGCTGGCTCCGCCGCGCGATCGACTTCACGCCGCGTGGTGGGGAGAGGGGCCACCTGCGGCGGCTCGCCGACGATCACGACGTGGTGATCTCCCGCCTGACGAGCCTTCCCCCGGCGCTCATCCACGGCGAGGCATACGCCAGCAACATCCTGGTCGATCCCGACGACATCTCGCTCGACGACGGCGGTGCCCGCGTGTGCCCCGTGGACTGGGAGATGGCGGCGTTGGGGCCGGGACTCGTGGATCTCGCGGCACTCACGAGCGGCGACTGGTCGGCCGAGGACACCGCCACGATCGTCGACGCCTACCGGGAGGTCTCGCCGCCCGGGGTCCCGGCGGACGACGACGAGTTCGAGTTCGCGCTCACCTGCGCCCGCCTCCATCTCGCCGTCCAGTGGCTCGGCTGGTCGCCGCACTGGGTGCCGCCGCTGGAGCACGTCCAGGACTCGCGCGGCGAATCGATGACCCTCGGCGAGGAGCTGCGCGCCACCGCCCGCTGACCCGCCGCGCAGGTCAGGTCGAGGTTCCGTTGTTCTGTCACCTGGGGGTGACGAGACGACGGAACCTTGACCCGCCGCGCAGGTCAGGTCAAGGTTCCGCTGTTCTGTCACCTGGAGGTGACGAGACGACGGAACCTTGGAGTTGAGGGACCCGACGACCCGCGCGGCAATGAGTCAGGTGACCTCCCCTTCACTGCCCTCCTCTTCCTCCCCGCCAGGGTCGGTGGTGCCGCCGGGCGCGGATGGCTCGCCCGGCTCCTCCGTCGCCTCTCCCGCTCGCTTGCCGCCGAAGGTCTCGCGGACGTCGTCGGCGAGTCGCTCCGCGGACTCGCGCATCTCCGACGCACCCTCCCGCATCGTGTCCCTGGGGTGGCCGGCGACCCGGCTCTCGGCCGGGACGATGAGCCACATCACGAGGTAGACGATGAGCCCCGAGCCGCCGAAGACCGCGAGCAGCACGAACGCGACGCGCACGAGCGTCGGATCGATGTTGAAGTACTGCGCGAGGCCGCCGGCGACCCCGGCGATCATCTTGTCGGTCTCGCTGCGGGTGAGGCGCCTGCCGTCGGTCATCCCGTCCTCCTCGATCCGTGTGCGTCCCTCCGGACCAGCATGCCGCCGCTCAGGCATCCGCGGGAGCGCGCAGGAGCTCGCGGGCGATGATGTTGCGCTGGATCTCCGACGTGCCCTCGTAGATGCGGGTGGCGCGGACGTCACGGTAGAGGTGCTCGAGGAGGTGGCCCTGTTCGAGCGCCCGGGCACCGTGCACCTGGATCGCGGCATCGACGACGCGCTGCGCGGTCTCCGTCGCGTGGAGCTTCGCCATCGCCGAGCGCCAGGTGACCTCGTCCTCGCGTCCCTCGTCGTAGGCGCTCGCGGCCGCGTAGACGAGAAGCCGGCTCGTCTCGACCTGCGTCGCCATGTCCGCGATCGCGTGTGAGATCGCCTGGAACTCCGCGATCGGGCGGCCGAAGGCCTGGCGCGACCGGGCATGGCCGACCGCGGCGTCGAGAGCGGCCTGCGCCATCCCGACCGCGAAGGCCCCCACCGAGGGGCGGAACAGGTCGAGGGTGTCCATCGCCACGCGGAAACCCCCGTCGAGGTCGCCGAGGAGGCGGTCCTCGGGCACGAGGACGCCGTCGAAGGCGAGGCTGCCGATCGCGTGCGGGGAGATGAGGTCGACCGGCTCGCCGGTCAGGCCGTCGTCGCCGGCCTCCACGACGAACGCCGAGACGCCGCGCGCCCCGGCTCCTTCCGTGGTCCGGGCGAAGACCGTGTAGACGTCGGCGTCGGGGGCGTTGGAGATCCAGCGCTTCTCGCCGGTCAGGCGCCAGCCGCCGTCGGCGCGTTCGGCTCGCAGCGAGATCGCCGCGGCGTCGGAGCCGGCATCCGGCTCGGTGAGCGCGAAGGCCGCGACGAGCTCGCCGGCGGCGATCCTGGGCACGTAGCGCTGCGCGACCTCCTCGCCCGCTGACTGCACGATCGGGTACGTGCCGAGCCCCTGGAGCGCGAGCGCGGTCTCTGCCTCGGTGGTCACGTAGGCGAGCCCCTCGCGCAGGCGGCACAGCGTGGTCGCGTCGACGTCGCGGTCGGAACTCCCGCCGAACCGCGAGGGGAAGATCCGGGGAAGGAGCCCGGTGTCGCCGAGCGCGCGGACGAGCGGCCGGTTCACCCGTCCCGGCTTCCCTTGCTCGGCGAGCGGGACCAGCGATTCGCGCGCGGTGCGGCGGATGCCCTCGAGGTCGTCGGTGACGGACATGGCACGGAACCGTAGTTGCCCGACGTGGGCGGGAGTGCCGACGGGCATCCACAGGCTTCCGCCGTGCGCCCCTGCCGGCGTCACCGTGGGGCGTACGATCACGACATGGCTGCCGACACGTGGACGATCGTCGCGACCCAGTTCGTCACGACGCTGGGGAT
>JBOHEE010000440.1:0-3524 GCA_050700895.1 Nitriliruptorales bacterium
CCCCGACGGTCGCCGCCTCCTCCAGGAGCTCGTCGACGGCCTGCTGCCCGAGATGCTGTGCTGGTTCGGGCCGCCCGGCGAGGAGGGCGTCGACGCGCTCATCGCCGAGGGACTGCTCTCGCAGGACAACGAGAACATGCGGGCGACGTACCTGGACCGGGTCGCGCCGCTGCGCGAGGAGGTCGGGATCGAGCACGGGATCGGCCGGGCGGACGACGGGTGGGAGGTCGGCGAGCTGCCATGGGGCCGCTGGAACCGCCTGCAGCGGCGGCTGGAGCCGTGACCGAGGAACCGGACCCCGACGGTGCCGCCCGCCGGGACGACGCGGTCGAGTGCCCGTGGTGCGGGGAAGCCGAGGTCGAGCTGATCGGCGGCTTCGGGCCGATGCACATGACCGAGCAGTGGCACTGCCGCGCCTGTCTCTCCCCCTTCGAACGCGTCCGGCGGAGGTAGTCGGGGGCCTACGTTCCGCGCAGCCACGAGAGACTCGTGTGGCTGCGCTCCACTGCTTGAGCCCCCCGAACCCCCTCCAGTCGGGGGCTAGGTGGCGGGGGCGGGGGTCGGCTTGAGGTAGGCGAGGATGGCGTTCGTCGTCCGCGCGCGGTAGTCGGCGTAGACCGACGCCCGGTCGCGTTCGAGGAGCCACTGGAGGAAGAGGCCGTCGATGAGGGCCCGCAGGACGGCGCCGGCCTCCTCGACGTCGTCGACCTGGAAGACCCCGCTCTCGACGCCCTCGCGGACGACCTGGGCGTAGAGGCCGTTGACGATGGCGTGGAAGGTCGCGTGGAGCTCCGTGAACGGCTCGAAGCGGGCGGCGTGGTCGAGCAGCTCGACGTAGGCGAGGTAGAAGCGGCGGTTCAGCTCCGGGCCGACGAAGATCGCCTCGATCATCGCCTCGATGCGCTCCTCGGGGCGCTCGGCGTCCTCGATCGCCTCGCGGATGCGCTGCTCGACGCGGGTCAGCACCCACCGCATCGTCGTGAGGACGAGGTTCTCCTTCGTCTTGAAGTGGTAGAGGATGATCCCCTTGCTGACGCCGGCCGCGTCGGCGACGTCCTGGAGCGACATGCGGTCGACGCCGCGCTCGCTCATGACCGCGTACGCGGTGCGGATGATGAGCTCCTGCTTCGCGGAGAGGTCCTCGTGCTCGAGGTCGGGCGCCGACGCCGCCGGGGTCACGTCAGGTGCCCTTGAACTCGGGGGCGCGCTTCTCGGCGAAGGCGGCGAGGCCCTCGGCCGCGTCGGCGCTGCGGAACAGCTCCTCGAGGAGGTCGCGCTCGAGCGCGAGCCCCTCGTCGAGCGGGCCGTCGACCCCGCGGTGGACCGCGAGCTTGATGTTGCCGATCGCCCTGGTCGCGCCGGAGGCGAGCTGCTCGGCGTACGCGCGGGTCTCCTTCTCCAGCTCGCCGGCGGGAAAGACCCGGTCGAGGATCCCGAGCTCGAGCGCGGCGTCCGGCTCGAGCCGCTCGCCGGTCAGCATGAGGCGGAGGGCGGTGCTCACGCCGACGAGGCGAGGAAGGCGCTGCGTCCCGCCGTTGCCGGGCAGGAGGCCGAGGGTCACCTCGGGCAGGCCGACGAGGTAGCCGGCGTCGGCCCCGAAGCGCAGGTCGCACGCGAGGGCGATCTCGAGGCCGCCGCCGAGCGCGTGGCCGGCGATCTGAGCGACGAAGACCTTCGGGATCTCGGCGATGCGTGCGAGCGTGCCGTGGGCGAGCCGGATCATCTCCATGTTGTCGTCGACCGAGTTCGCGCGGAACGCCTTCACGTCCGCCCCGGCGCAGAAGAACTTCTCGCTCGCCGACTCGACCACGACGACGTTGACGCCGTCGCTGGTCGCGGCCGCGTCGACCGCGCCGGCGAGCTCGTCCATGAACGCGCGGTCGTAGCTGTTGGCCGGCGGGTCGTCGAGGGTGATCGTTCCCACCGCGCCCTCGGTCCGGAAGTCGACCGCCATGGCTTCCTCCTCGTCCCTCTCGGATCCCGGTCCGGTCAGCCGAGCCCGCCGACCACCACCGACTTCAGCTCGACGTAGTGGTCGAGCGCCTCGACGCCGTGCTCCTTGCCGTAGCCGGAGGCCTTGATCCCGCCGAAGGGCAGCTCGTCGTAGCCGTAGTGGAGCTGGTTCACCCACGTCATGCCGGCGACGATCTCCTGCGCGGCGCGGTGGATGTTGCGTGCGTCGTAGGTCCAGATCGACGAGCCGAGCCCGTACTGCGTGTCGTTCGCGAGCCGGATGGCCTCGTCGAGGTCGGCCGCCTTCCACACCGGCAGGACCGGGCCGAAGACCTCCTCGGTCGCGACGCGCGAGTCGTGCGGCGCGTCGGTGAGGAGGGCGGGCTGGAAGAAGAAGCCGCGGTCGCGGCCCTCGGGGATCCCCCCGCCGCACGCGACGGTGGCGCCGCGCTTCACCGCGTCGTCGAACTGGGCAACGAGCTCGTCGCGCTGCCGGGCGGAGTGGATCGGGCCGATGCGCAGCCGCGGCCTCTCGGCCTTCGTCCAGCCCTCGCCGGGCTCGTAGCGCTCGACCGAGGCGACCATCTGCTCCACGAACTCGTCGTAGACGTCCTCCATGACGTACACGCGCTTCGCCGCGAGGCAGCCCTGCCCGGCGTTCCAGTAGCGGGCGATGGTGATCATCTTCACCGCGGCGGCGAGGTTCGCGTCCGAGCAGACGATCACCGGGTCGGAGCCGCCCAGCTCGAGGGTCACGCGCTTGAACTGGGGGCCGGCGATCTCCATGACCCGCTGCCCGGTGGCGGACTCGCCGGTGAACGCGACGCGCCGCACGTCGGGGTGGGCGACGAGGGCCTCGCCCGCCTCCGGCCCGTAGCCGGTCACGACGTTGCAGACGCCCTCGGGCAGCCCCGACTCGACGAGGAGCTCGGCGATGCGCAGGGTCGTGAGCGGGGTCGTCTCCGCGGGCTTGGCGATGAAGGTGTTGCCGGCCGCGAGCGCGGGCCCGAGCTTCGTCCCGAGCAGGGTGAGGGGAAAGTTCCAGGGGACGATCCCCGCGCACACGCCGATCGGGCGGCGGATCACCATGCCGTAGGCCTCGCCGAGGTCGCCGGGGAGGTCGGTGTGCGCGCCCCGCACCTTCGAGGCGAGGTCCGCGTAGAAGTGGAGGCCGTGGAGGAGGTGGCTCACCTCGCCCTTGGCCTCCATGAGCGGCTTGCCCTGCTCGTGCATGAGCAGGTCGGCGAGCTCGTCGGCCGCCCCCTCGATCGCCGCGATGCCGTGGCGGAGGTGGGTGGCGCGCTCGTCGGGAGAGAGCCGGCGCCACGATGCGAAGGCCTCGGAGGCGGCGGCGACGGCCCGGTCGACGTCCTCGCGATCCCCCCGCGGGACGGAGCCGATGACCTCCTCGGTGGCGGGGTCGATGACCGCGATCTCCTCGCCGGAGGCTGCGTCGGTCCAGTCGCCGCCGATCAGCATCTTCGTTGGCATGGGTCCTCCCCGGATCGCGGTCTGGCGCCCGCGGAGCCCGTTGCGGGTGCCTGACTGACCAGTTAGTCTAAACCCCCGTT
>JBOHEE010000441.1:0-1858 GCA_050700895.1 Nitriliruptorales bacterium
ACCTCGAGAGGCGGGGCGCCGCCGCTCTCGGAGTCGTCGCCGACGTCGGCCGCGAGGAGGACGTCGCGCGCCTGGTCGAGCAGGCGGAGGAACTCGGGCCCCTCGGCGTCGCCGTCAACAACGCGGCCGTGGCCGGTCCGACCCTGCCCGCACACGAGCTCTCGGCGGCGGATTTCGCGTCGGTCCTGACGACGAACCTGATCGGACCGTTCCTCGTCGCCAGGTGCGCCCTGCCGGGGATGCTCGAGCGCCGCTCGGGCGCGATCGTCAACGTCGGCTCGATCGCCGGGGTCGAGGCCTACCCGCTTCGCTCCCCCTACTGCGCCTCGAAGTGGGGGCTCGTGGGCCTCACGCGAACGCTCGCCGCCGAGGTTGGACCCAACGGGATCCGCGTGAACCTCGTCGCGCCCGGACCGACGCGGGGCGAGCGGGCCGAGTCGGTGATCGCGGCCCGGGCGGAGAGCCTCGGCCGCCCCGTCGACGACGTGAGAGGCGAGTACGAGTCGAAGATACCCTTGCGGAGGTTCGTCGACCCGGATGAGGTCGCGGCCGCAGTCGTCTTCCTCGCCTCGGAGGCCGCGAGCGGCATCACCGGCCAGTCCTTCTGCGTGAGCGGCGGCATCGAGATCTGACGTGCTCCCGTTCGCGGACTACCTCCTCGACGCCCTCGGCGCCCGTGCCGACGAGCGCCTCGCCGTCGTGGGCCGAGCACGACCGCGCGCCTGCAGCGCGGCGCCTGGCCGAGGTGGCGATCGCACGCGGGCTCGAGGTGGAGCTGATCGTCACCGGGAAGGACTACCGCGGGGATGCGGACATGCCCGAGCGCGCCGTCGCGGCCGTCGACGCCTGCGACCTCGCTCTGCTGCTCGTGGCGCACCGGCGCATCCAGGTCGGCGGCCACAGCGAGCCTCGCAAGCGGGCCACGGCCCGCGGGGCCCGCGTCGGGTTCGTCACGCACGACGAAACGACCATCGACGCCCGCGGCCTTCGGATGGTCGCGGAGCGTACCCGCCGGCTGGCGGCGCTCCTGACCGAGGCCGAGCGCGCGCTCGTCACCTCGCCACGGGGGACGCGTCTGGAGCTCGACCTGACCGGCCGGGAAGGTATCGCCCTCACGAACGAGCTGGAGCGGCCGGGGGCCTGGGGCGCGCTTCCCGACTTCTTCGAGGCGGCGGTCGCGCCCCTCGAGGGCAGCGCGAGCGGCACGGCCGTCGTCGACGGGACATCGCTCATCACCGGTATCGCCCGGCCGCCGATCACGCTGCGCGTGCGCGACGGCGTCATCGCCGACCTCACCGGCGGCCGGGCCGCCGACCTGCGCGCCTACCTCGAGGCGGCCGGAGAGAACGGAACCGCGCTCGCCGAGCTCGGCATCGGCACCAACCACCTGGCCGCCTCCGCTCTGACGGGTACGTTCGTGGACAAAAGCATCGCCGGCACCGTCCACCTCGGCATCGGCGACAATCGCGGCATCGGCGGCGTGACGCGCGCGGCGATCCACACCGACGTCCAGTTGATGGCGGCCACCGTGGAGCTCGACGGCAGGCTCGTCGTCGACGGCCGTCGGCTCCGACTCGACTGAGCAGGTCGCTACGGAGCCCCGATCCGGGCGACGTGCCCGTCCCGACCTCACCCGGGGCCTGGCAGCCGAGGAGCGCGAGACCGAGAGCGATCTCCTCGCGGAGGAGGGCGAGCACGTGCTCCGCGCCGGCGCGCCCCGCCGCGGCGAGCCCCAGATCACGGTGTGGGGTGCATTAACTCGGTTCGCCGTGGGCGGGGCAGTTCTCGCCCGTAGAGTCGGTCGCCCGCCACGTCCATCTGGAGGAGCCGTTATTTGTTCTGGTCGCTCTGCTACCTC
>JBOHEE010000442.1:0-1869 GCA_050700895.1 Nitriliruptorales bacterium
GTTGATGATCGCGGGGACGCCGACGTCGTGGAGCGCCCGCTGGACGCGGGCGGCCTCGTCGTTCGTACGCGCGAGGACCGCGACGTCGCCGGGGCGCAGTGGGTCCTTTCGCTCGGACCCGTCGGGCCGTCGCTCGACGAGGGTCGGGGCGGCGCGCAGGAGCGTCACGATCTCGGCCGCGAGGTCCCGGGCGAGGTGCTCGCGCGCCGAGTCGGCGAACGCGTACCGGTTCCTGCCGTAGAAGCGCACGCCCTCGGCCTCGCGCGTGACGACGCGGATCCGGAGAGGCGATCCCTCGCCGCCGATCAGGCGGGAGCTGCGGTGGTGGTCGGGCGGCGCGACCTCGCGGTAGGGGATGCGGTCGTCGCCGAACGCGGCGCCGTCGAAGAGGACGTTGTAGGCGTCGAGCAGGCTGCCGTCGGAGCGCCAGTTCGTGACCAGCGTGTGCCGCGTCGCGGCCCTCCCGGCGGCCTCCAGGTAGGCATAGACGTCGGCGCCGCGGAACGAGTAGATCGCCTGCTTCGGGTCACCGATGAGAACGAGCGCCGACCCGTCGTCGCCGAACGTCCGCGCGAGGATCTCCCACTGGATCGGGTCGGTGTCCTGGAACTCGTCGACGAGGGCGACCCGGTACTGGTCGCGGAGGCGGCGGCGGGCGGCCGGGCCGCGAACCGGGTCGCGGAGGGTGGCGGCGAGCCGGGTGAGGAGGTCGTCGTACGAGAGGAGTCGCGAGCCGCGCTTGCGCCGCTCGACCTCGGCCCGGATCTCGTGGGCGAGCCGGACCCGCAGCCCGACCCACCGGTCCTCGGGATCCTCGGGCACGATCACGGCGTCGGGATTCGCGACCACCGCCTCGGCGATCTGTCGCAGGTCGCTCCGGGTCGGAGCCCCCTCGATCTCCCCGAGTCCGCGGAACGTGCGCACGTAGACGTCGTCGACGACGGTGTCGAGCAGCTCGGCCTGGTCCTCGAGGAACTCGGCGTCGCGCTCGACGTCGCTCGCGAGGCCGACGCCGTGCAGCACGTGCTGGCAGAAGCCGTGGATGGTCGCGATCGTCGCCGCGTCGAACTCCGTGAGGGCGCGGTGCAGGTGGCCGAGTCGCTGCCGGACGGTCGCGTCGTCGCCGCGCGCGAGGTGCGCGGCGACCTCGTCGTCGCTGCCCGCGGGGCCGCCGGCGAGGACCGTGTCGAGGTGGGCCGCGACGCCGACGAGCCGGCGCCGCACGCGGTCGCGCAGCTCGGCGGTGGCGGCGCGGGTGAACGTGACGACGAGGAGCTGCGGGAGACGCATCCCGGCGGCGACGTAGCGGGTGACGAGGCCGGCGATGGCGTAGGTCTTGCCGGTCCCGGCGCTCGCCTCGAGGACCGTGACGCCCGACGGCAGGTCGTCGGTCAGCCGGAACGGCGTCGGGCTCATGATCTGGCCGCTGCCGCTGTCGCTGCTTGAGCGGCTCATGCGTCCGCCACCTGCTCGTGGGCGAGGAGGGGATCCCACAGCCGCCTCGCGTAGCGCTCGAACCGCACCGGCTCGTCGGGCCACCCGTCGCCGGTCTCGTCCTCGCCGGCCTTCTCCCCGAGCAGCGCCTCGAAAGAGAGGACGCCGCCGAGCACGAGGACGTGCTCGGGGTCCGCGCTCTCGCCGGGGATCGCGAAGCTGCCGTCCCAGGCCGTGCGGGCGACCTTGAACGCGTCCCCGGCGGCGTCGGGGTCGCTGGTCGCCTCGGCGTAGGCGGCCGACGTCGCGCAGTAGAGCGGCAGGGCTTCCGTGGCCCCGCGGTCGAAGAGGTCGACGAGCCGGGCGAGCTCCTCGGAAGCGCGCGTCCGCCGACCGTCGGGGTCGTCCGCGAGAGGGGGGAGGTCGATCGTGCGG
>JBOHEE010000443.1:0-5937 GCA_050700895.1 Nitriliruptorales bacterium
AGTCGAGCATGTTGCGGAGCACCTCGTAGCCGGTGTACGTGACCCCGTAGCTCGCGAGCCCGAAGGGGTGGTCGAACTCCTCGGTCGGCGTGGGGAGGAGGGACCCGAGGACGCGGACGACCCCGTCGCCGACCGGGATCTCCCCCAAGGTGACGGCGTCGTCACCGACGACGCCGACGACTCGGCCGCCGGCCTCCTCAAACGCCCGGCGCTCCACCGCCCACTGCGGGTGGGTGTTCATGTCGCCGCCCGAGTCGTCCTGGATCGCGTAGCCCGTGGGGACCGGCTCGGCGACCTGGTGGCGGTGGCCGTCGCCCTCCGCGGCGCCGGGCTGGTCGACGTTGGCGGCGAGCGGGTCCTCGTAGGTCGTCGTGTCGCCGTTGTCGGCAGAGAACTGGACGTGGCCCGCGTAGACCTTCTGCTCGGCGACGCTGCCTTCGGCGACGACGTCCATCCACTCGAGCGCCCGTACCGAGTCGTCGGTGAGGACGAGGTTGCCGCCCTGCGCGACGAAGTCCTTGGCGAGCCGGCTCATGCGGTCGAGGTCGCCCTGCGTGAACGTGCTCGGGTTGTCGACCTTGGGACGCCCGGTGAACTCGATCCCCACGTCGGCGGGACCCGGCGCGCCGGCCCAGTTGTGCACTTCGAGCCGGTAGTGGCCGGGGTCGACCCCGCGGTGGGTGAGCGTTTCGAGGAACGACCGCCCGGTCTCGCCCTCGGCGAGGTCGTCGCTCCAGCTGCCGTCCTCGAGCTGGACCTGGAGGTAGAGGTCGGGGTCGAGGACGGTGTCGGAGGTCACGGTGACTTCCAACCGCCCCTGCGGCTGCTCGACGTCGAACTCGAGGAAGCCCGAGGTGGCGGGCGACCGCGCGCCCGCGCCGGGCGCCGGCACGTTCACCGAGCCCTCGACGGGCTCCTGCGCCGGCGTCGGCTTCTGCGGGACGACGTAGTTCGGCAGGAACGCGTTGTCGGCCGCGATGACGCTGTCGAACTGCGCGAGGTCCACGCGTCCCGAGAGGACGTCGGTCACCGGGAGCCGCACGAGCTTGTTCGGGTCGCCCACGAAGGGAGCGAGCTCGTCGAAGAAGTCCATGTTCGAGACGTCATAGGAGAGCTGGCCGGGGTCGGGCCACGCCTCCTCGGGCAGGAACTCGACCTTCACGTCGAACTCGGACGCGGCGATCCCCGAGACCCGGACGCGGTAGGAGCCCGGCTGGGGGTCGTTCACGTCGAGCTGCGCCCCGCCCTGGAGGTAGGTCGGCGCCTGGTTGAAGTAGCTGTTCTGGGTCTGCCACTCGTCGCCCTCCTCCTCGCCGCGCTGCGGGTCCTCCTCGCCGGAGCGGCGACGGTCGATCGCGATCTCGTTCAGCGAGCCGGCCGCGACCCCGCGGACGTTGCTCCAGGTCACGGTGACGCGGATGCCGCCGTTGTAGACGCCCTGGGCCGGGCCCTTGACCTCGAACTCCTCGGTGGTCGACTCGCCCCCGCCGTGGGCGATGGTGAACTCGAGCGGCTCCTGCTGCGGCAGCTTCGCGAACTTCGGCTTCACCTTCGTGCGGCGCGAGCCCGGGTCCTTGATGCGCTCGGGGTTGAAGAGGTAGGCGACCTCGCCCTCGTAGTCGAAGCTCGTGTCCTCTGGCAGCAGCGAGTAGTGGATCATCGCGTAGACGAGCGACTTGTTGCCGTCGACGTGAAGCTGCTCGAAGTCCGGCAGGAAGCAGGTGCCGACGCCGCAGTTGCTGAGGTGGGACATCGACATCTCGTTGTCGATCCCGTCCGCGTCGAGCCCGAGGGGCGAGTCGATCCAGTCGCCGAGGGCGCCGGTGACGGTGTAGTCGATCGTGTCCCAGATCGTGCCCCACTGGACGCCGTAGATGCGGTTGGACGGGTCGCAGTCGGAAGCGCGTACGGTCGGGTCGAGCCCGACCTCGACGCACGACGGCGGCTCGTCGTTCGGCTTGATGACCGGGTGCCACTGGAGGCGCGTCTCGGCGTCCTCCCAGGCGCCCTTCACGAACTGGAGGACGCGGCGGTCCTTGTCGTAGGGGCGCTCGGCGCCACCGATCAGCGTGAACGAGAAGGCGCGGTCGATGAGCTGGCCGTGGAGGTCGATGCCCCCGGTCCACTTCTCCTTCACGCTCTTCAGTGCCTCGCCGACGCTGCGGGTCTCGGGCTCGGACCACGGGGTGTAGGGGCGGAAGGTGTAGCCTTGGCTCGGCCAGTCGCGGTTCATGTCGACGCCGTTGCCGTTGTAGCGCTGGTAGAAGAACCCGCCCTCCTGCTTGTCCCCACGGGCCCAGCCGTCGGGGTTCGACAGCACGAACCACACGCTGGACTCCCTGAGCGCCTCCCCGGCGGTGATCGAGTCGTCCGGGGCGGTCTCGAGGATCGGGTGCGGGTTGTCGGGCCCGGCGTTCTCCTGCTCACAGTTCGCCGGGGACTCGTCGCCGTGCTTCTCGCACGACGCCCAGGTCGCGAGGTCCTCGGCCGCACGGAGGCCGCCCTCGACCCCGGCGCGCTCGATCCCGTGGATGCTGAGCGTGTAGACGAAGTGCTCGCGGTCCTCGATCGCGGTCGTGGTGTCCTCCTCGTCCGTGACGCGGACGAGGTACATCGGCTTCTGGTCGCGGCCGAGGTCCTCGGTCGGCAGGCCGGCGCTCATCCCCTCGCCCTCCTCGAGGTCGAGGACGTCCGCGAACGGCCCGTCCTCCTGCGAGAGGTCGTACACCTCGACGAAGTCGGCGAACATCTCGTCGCTCGCGAGGAAGGTCAGTCCGTCGATCGCCTCGTCGAAGCCGATGAAGTCGACCGCCCGGCACTGGGCGTTGCCCTTCGCCCACGGCGACATCGTCGGCAGGTTCGTCGGGCCCGGCCAGAACGCCTGCGGGTCGGGGAAGACGCGACCGCAGAGCGCGTAGCTCGACTCGTCGGCCGCGACCGGCGCGGCCGCCGCCGGTGAGGCGGGCAGCAGCGGTGAGAGCGGGAGGACGAGCGCGAGCGTGCCGAGCGTCGACACGAGGCGGCGACGGATCGTGCTGGACATGACAGACCTCTCTCCGGACGGGCCCACCGGAACTGGTTGCGATGGTCGGGTTCGACGCCGACCGCGGTGGTTCCTGCGCCCGAAGGTCACGAGGCGGGAGCGTCGCCACCAACGCCGCGCGGGTTCATGTCACACCCTCCCCGTAGCGTCGGACCCGTCGAGACGAAGGAGGGGGAGAGGTCATGCCGGCGGCTGCCGACCGCGCGCGCTGGTCGCACGTGGCGCGCCTGTGGATGCCGCTGTGGATGGCGTGTGGAGGGCGTGTTCGCGGCTGGCAAGCATCCCAGGTCAGCGGTACACCGAGAACCCACAACCACAAGATGTTGTGTTTCCACAGGTGTGGATGCCCTAGAGCTTGTGTCAGTTGCTTGACCGCTCCCATCCCGGACGCTTTAGTTTCATGGCTGTCATTCGGTCGGAGTTGAGGGAGGAAGCCCGATGTCCCAGGCCCGTGATCAGGCCGATCTGCCCACCGCGCCCGTCGCCGCCGCGAACGGGAACGGCAACGGTGCACCCGACACCGAGGAGGCCCCCGCCGACGGCGGGCGCATCCACGCGCGGCAGGCGGGCGATCGCAAGGGCCTGAGCCTCGGGCGCTACTTCACCACCGAGGGCGTCCATCCCTACGAGGAGCTCGAGTGGGAGCTGCGCGACGCCGTCATCAAGAACTGGCGCGACGACACGGTGAGCTTCGAGCAGCTCGGGGTCGAGTTCCCCACGACCTGGTCGATGAACGCGACGACGATCGTCGCGCAGAAGTACTTCCGCGGTCCCCTCGGCGCCCCCGAGCGCGAGCGCTCGGTCCGCCAGATGGTCGACCGCGTCGCCGACACCATCACCGGGTGGGGGCGGAAGGACGGCTGCTTCGCCGACGACGAGTCGGCCGAGGCTTTCAACCACGAGCTGAAGCACCTCCTCGTCAACCAGAAGATGGCCTTCAACTCGCCGGTGTGGTTCAACGTCGGCGTCGAGGAGACGCCGCAGTGTTCGGCGTGCTTCTTCCTCGCGGTCGAGGACACGATGAGCTCGATCCTCAACTGGTACGTCGAGGAGGGGCTCATCTTCAAGGGCGGCTCCGGGTCGGGTATCAACCTCTCGACCATCCGGTCGTCCAAGGAGAACCTCAGGGGCGGTGGCGAGGCCTCCGGTCCGGTGAGCTTCATGCGCGGCGCCGACGCGTCGGCCGGCACGATCAAGTCCGGTGGCAAGACCCGCCGCGCGGCGAAGATGGTCATCCTGAACTCCAACCACCCCGACGTGGAGGAGTTCATCTGGTGCAAGGCGCACGAGGAGCGCAAGATCCGCGTGCTCCGCGAAGCCGGCTTCGACATGGACCTCGACAGCCCGGACTACGCGTCCATCCAGTACCAGAACGCGAACAACTCGGTCCGGGTCGACGACGAGTTCATGCGCGCCTGGGAGAACGACGAGGACTACGACCTCGTCGGCGTCACTTCCGGCGAGCCGGTCAGGACCATGAAGGCGCGCGACCTCATGCGCCAGATCGCCGAGGCCGCTTGGGAGTGCGCCGACCCGGGCATGCAGTACGACACGACCGTCAACCGCTGGCACACGTGTCCCGAGTCCGGCCGCATCAACGGCAGCAACCCGTGTTGCTTCGTCGGTGAGACGCTCGTCGAAACCGAGCACGGTCTCGTGCGTTTCGACCTCCTCGAGAAGACCGCTGCTGCCGGCCAGCCGCTGCCCAAGGTGAAGTCCTTCGATCTCGATGGGCACGCCCACGTGCTCCGCCAGGTCAACCACGTCTGGGTGGCCGGCGAGACGCGCGATCTGGTCGACGTCCGTACCGCTGGAGGCGCGATTCTTCGCTGCACGCCCGAACACCGTTTCCTCACGGCCGCCGGGGAGTGCGTCGAAGCCCAGGGCCTCCCCGTTGGTATCGCTCTTCGAGGTGTAGCCGAGACCGGCTATCGGCAGGATCGCGTCGAGGCCGTCGAGCGGGTCAAGCTCGACGAACCGGTGAAGGTCTATGACCTTGAGGTCGACGGCACGCACAACTTCGGTGTCACGGACGACCGCTCCCTGTCGAGCGTGATCGTGTCGAACAGCGAGTACATGCACCTCGACAACTCGGCCTGCAACCTCGCGTCGCTGAACCTGAAGAAGTTCTACGACTACGAGGCCGACCGTTTCGACGTCGAGGCGTTCACCCGCGCGGTCGAGATCACGATCACCGCGCAGGAGATCATCGTCGGCAACTCGAGCTACCCGACGGAGAGGATCGGCAAGAACGCGGTCGACTACCGCGAGCTCGGCATCGGCTACGCGAACCTCGGTGGCCTCTTGATGTCGCTCGGCCTCCCCTACGACTCCGACGAGGGCCGGGCGTGGGCCGGGGCGATCACCGCGCTGCTGACCGGGCACTCCTACCGGACGTCGGCTGAGATTGCGCAGGTCACCGGGCCGTTCGCGGGCTACGCGAAGAACGCCTCGGCGATGCTCGACGTCATCAAGATGCACGGCGACGAGGCCGAGAAGATCGACCCGCGCCCGGTCCAGCCCGACCTACTGGAAGCGGCGAAGACGTCGTGGCGGGAGGCCCACCAGCTCGGCACCGAGCACGGCTTCCGCAACAGTCAGGCCAGCGTGACCGCCCCTACGGGGACTATCGGGCTGATGATGGACTGCGACACGACCGGGATCGAGCCCGACCTCGGGCTCGTGAAGACGAAGAAGCTCGTCGGCGGCGGGTCGATGTCGATCGTGAACCGCACCGTGCCGCAGGCGCTGAAGAAGCTTGGCTACAACGACGAGCAGATCGAGGCGATCGTCGAGTACATCGACGAGAACAAGACGATCGTCGGCGCCCCCGCCTTCCGCGACGAGCACCTCAAGGTGTTCGAGTGCGCGATGGGCGACAACGCGATCAGCCC
>JBOHEE010000444.1:0-6526 GCA_050700895.1 Nitriliruptorales bacterium
CGCTTGCGCAGCGCTGCTGCGCGGCACTCGCCGCGCCTTGCCAGAGGACGATCTGTCCTCGCCCATGCGCACACCGCGTTGAACACCACCCTCCTAGAGGACCGGATCCCGATCCTCTCGCTCCGACGGCCGCCTTCCGAGCTCGCGGTCGCGGTCCATGTGCTCGCGCTTGCGGATCCCCCAGGCGAGACGGCGCATGCGCTCGGCCCTGACCGCCTGTAGCACGGCCGCGACCAGCAGCCCGAGCGGCACGACGACCGTCAGGACGAACGTCGGCAGCGACGTGCCGGTGTCGGCTGTCGGCAACGTCGTGAGCGCGGGGAGGACCGCGACCAGGAGCATCAGCGCGGAAGCGCCGAGCAGGTGCCGAGCCAGGCCCGGCCGGCGGGTCACGAGGGCGGCCGTCGCCGCGACGGCGAGGACCGGGGCGGCGGCGGCGGCGATCGTCGAGACGTGGCTCGGGGAGAACACGATCAGAGGGGTCGCGAGCAGGGCGAGTCCCGCGCCGGCCAGCTCCTTGCGGACCGCCGCGGCCGCGAGGCGTCGCGGCTCGTCGCTGCGGAAGACGAACTCGTCCGGGAGGACGAACGAAGACGGGGCGTCCTGCGTGACCACGGCGTCCGTTTCCGGGCACCATGGACCGCGGGCGTGTGGACCGTCCATCCCTGGAGTTGTCGGCTCGATGTGGGCCGAGGTTGAGCCGCTCGACCTCTGGAGTCCCCGAGCCCCTCGTCGTTCGGGGGACTGCGTCTCACGTCCAAGGAGGGACTTGGAGAGGACGCTCGACTTCCTGAGTCCCCAGAGCCCCCTCGTCGGTCGGGGACTACAGCGCCTTGAAGGCCTCGAAGGGCTGCATGCATTCGCGGCAGAAGTGGACCGAGCGGCAGGGGGTGGGGCCGAAGTCGCTGTCGCTGATCGTGTCCTCCGAGCCGCAATAGGGACAGGGTCGGAGGGTGACCGGTTGCAGCGGCAGCTGCAGCCGCTCCGAGAGGCCCTCGAGGGCCTCGACGACCTCGCCCGGCGGGGTGATACCGAACTCGCGCAGGCGCTCGCGACCGTCGGCGTCGATGCGCTCCGGTGTCCAGGGAGGGTCGAAGCGGAAGCGGACCTCGACGTCGGTGACGCCGGGTATCCGGGCCACGACGTCCTCGACGTCCTCGCGGATGACGTCGGTGGCGGGGCAGCCGCTGAACGTGGGCAGCAACTCGACCTCGACGTGCCCGGCCTCGTCCACGTGGAGCTCGTGGAGCATGCCGAGGTTGCCGACGGTGACCGGGGGCAGCTCGGGGTCCGGGACGGACTCGACTGCGCGGCGCACCTCGCTGGTCAGGTCGCGCGCCGCGTCGCGGAGCGCGGGGTCGGCGGGACTCGGGCGGGCGGTCACCAGTTCGCTCCCGGATGAGCCCGGTAGAGCTCGGTCATCTCCTGCCAGGCCTGGGTCCACTCGTGGGTGTGCTGTCCGCGGCGTCCGCCGCCGGCGTCGAAGAGGTCGGAGGGCACGAGCCAGTCGCCGGCTTCGGGCCGGCGGACCCCCGAGACGGCGTCGTCGAGCTCCGCTTCCTCGAGCATCGCCCCGACGACGTCGAGCCAGCGGGTGAGCCACTCACCGGACCCGACCGGCATGACCCCGGCGTCGACGAGGTCCTGCTCGCCGGCGGTCGGCTCGAAGAGCCACAGCGCCCCCTCGAACGTCTGCCGCAGCGCCTCGCGCAGCCGTCGCCGCGGCTCGTCGCCGCCGCGGACGAGCGCCCAGAACCACGTGTCGGCGTGGCGGACGTGGTAGCGCTCCTCGTGGAGGAGCTTGTTCGCGATCGCGGCGATGTCCGGATCGGTCGACTGGCCGAGCGAGCGGAGCCGGACGGTGTCGGCGTGGTCGTAGAGCCAGTGGCGGGCGAGCGTGAACGCGAAGTCGCCCGGCTCGCGCTCCAGGAGGACAGCGTGGCGGTACTGGTCGGGGAGGCGGCCGAGCCCGAGCGCGTCGACCTGCTCCCGGTCCCCGTCCCCTGATCCAGGGCGCGCGGCGGAGGCCACGACGAGCTGGTACCAGACGTCGGCGTGGTTGATCTCGTCCTGGGCGACGCCGGAGAAGGCGATGTCCTCCTCGATGGACGGTGCCACCCCGGTCCAGTGGAGCGCCCGGTGGCCCATCACGAGGTCGTCGTCGGCGAGCGCGAGGACGAGCGCGGTCCGCGGGTCGTCGAGCGACACGTCGAGCTGGTCGAACGAGGTGATGGTCCGCAGCGCCTGCATGGGTCAGCCCCTCCCCGGCATCGGCCGCTCCTGGAGCGCGCCCCTGCCGCGTTCGCGGGCGGCCTCGCGCGCGGTCTCGCGCTTCTCGCGGAAGCCGGAGTAGCCCTCCTGGCGGCGGTAGGACTGGTCGACGGTGTGCTCGATCAAGGTGTGGTCCGACAGGAGGTGGAGGTCCTCACGCCGGACGACCGCGAAGTCGACCCCCTCGCCGTGGCGGAAGTGGGTCTCGCGGGCGAGCAGCAGCGCGGTCTCGTGGTCGGGGGCGTGGATCGCCCCGACGTGGGCGAGGGCGTCGTCCCACTTGCGCCGGCCGAAGATCTCGTAGATCGCCATCTGGGCCTCCCTATGTGTTCCCGCCCTCCCGCCTTCGCTTCGTGTGTTCCCGCCCTCCCGCCTTCGCTTCGTGTGTTCCCGCGCTCCCGCCTTCGCTTCGCTCCGGTTTCCCGCTACGCCGCGCGGACCACGGGATCGGGCGGCGGGTCGCCGGTGATGATCCCGATCAGCCAGTCGTGGTGCTCGCGCATCCAGCGCCGCCACGCGAGCCGGGTCTTGGTCATCGGGCCGTCACCGTCGATGATCCTGTCCATCATCTCCCAGTCCGGCTCCGAGTAGCGCCACACCTTCTCCTGCGGGTCGTAGCGCAGGGCAGGATCGGGCAGCTCGATCCCCATGTGCCAGAGCTTGGGGATGTAGGTGTTGAACCACTCCTGGCGCGACTCCTCGTTCGTCTGCGTCTTGATCCCGAGCTGGAGCGGCACGTCCTTCTCGGCCGGCGTGTCGTGGCCGAAGAAGTGCATGATCGGCTCCCACCAGCGGTTCACCGCCTCCTGGAGCATCTCCACCTGCTCGTCGGTGCCCGACGCGAGCGCGAGCATGATGTCCTCGCCGTGGCGGAAGTGGAGCGACTCCTCGGCGACCACCCGCCGCATGATGCGCATGTAGGGCGCGAACGAGGTGTCGAGCAGGGCCCGCTGGGTCACGATCGCGGCGCCGTCCACGAGGAAGCCGATGCAGGCCACGTCCCCCCACGTGTGGGTGGGGTAGTGGAAGACATTGTGGAAGCGGGTGCGGCCGGCGATGAGGTCCTCGGCCATCTGCTCGCGCGGCTTGCCGAGCGACTCGGCCGCGCGGTAGATGAGCTGGGCGTGGCCGACCTCGTCCTGGACCTTCGCGGCGAGCGACCGCTTGCGGCGCAGCGTCGGGGCGCGGGCGATCCACTCCCGTTCCGGCAGCGCCCCCATCAGCTCGCTGTTCGCGTGCATCTCGATGAACTTCAGCGCCACCTTGCGGTACTGGTCCGGCATCCAGTCGGTCGCCTCCACCTTCTGCCCCGCCTGGATGCGCTCGAGGAACTCCGCCGTCCGGCGCTCGTCGTCGACCGGCCCGCTGCGCGAGAACCAGTAGGGGGCGGGATCGAGGTTCGACGTCGGGTGCGGCGGGGCGGCGCCGTCGGGGTCCGCCCGGGCCACGATCTCCTCCCACCCCGTCCATGCGGGGCCCTCCAGCGCGCCGTAGAGGTCGCGGAAGAGGTGGGCGGCACGCTCGCCGAGCCAGTCGTCGGGGGCGAGTTCCCGCGGCAACCCCGGGTCGACGAAGAGGAACTTGCGCCACTCGTGGACGAGCACGATCCGTCGGACGAGCGCCTCGTTCGGCGTGAGGCCACCCTCGGGTTCCTCCGTGAAGGCGTCGAGGAAACCGCGGTAGCGGTCCTGGAGCCCGCCGAGGTCGTAGGCGCGCCCGGCCAGGTCGGTGTCGCCGGCGCCGTCGAGCTGGGTCGTGAAGGTCTCGACCTCGCCGACGACGCCGTGCTTGGCGAGCACCGCGTCGAGACGGGCGCCGAGGTCCCAGGGGCACGCCCACAGCCCGGAGCCGATCGACCCGTAGCCGAGCCACTCGAGCTCGCGCCGCAGCGCGTCCCGGGAGCGGCGGTGCTCCTCGCTGAACGAGTAGGCGAGGAGCCGCCAGCGTCCGTCCCAGGTCAGGGGGCGACGCAGGTAGATCCGCTCCGCCGCCTCTTCGAGGCGCCGTCGCCCCGGGCCGGTGAGGGTGTAGTGGGCCAGCCGACCGACCTTCTCCGGCTCGACGATGTTCTGTCCTGCGAGGCGGCGCAGCGCCTGGCGGGTCGCCTCGGGCGAGACGTCGAGGAGGCCCATCGTCTCGGTGAGCGCCCCGAGCCAGACCTGTCCGCCGGAGGGCAGGACGAGGTCGCCGAGGACCGTGAGAAGGAGCGAGCGGGCGTTGCCTGGCGCGGTCATTGGGAGTCCTCCCAGGAGGCTGGTGTCCACCCTCCTGGCAACGTGTGACGTTTTCTTGTCGGCCGTCGAATGACAGGCTACCACGGCTGGCGATCCGCTCGCAGGGCGGTTTCGCCACCCCGAGGAGGCTGGTGCCCGACTCTGGCGCACGTCTGGCGGTCCAGATCGCCCCTGCCTGCGTTGCGGACTCGCTTGCGCAGCGCTGCTGCGCGGCGCTCGCCCGCGCCTTGCCAGAGGACGATCTGTCCTCGCCCGGCCGCACACCACGTCGAGCACCACCCTCCTCAGTAGGCTCGGGGGGACATCTTGGGAGGAGGGCGGCGTGGCCGAGGTTCGCGAGGCGTTCGTCGTCGATGCGGTCCGGACGCCGATCGGCAGCTACGGCGGGGCGCTCGCCGGGGTCCGCCCCGACGACCTCCTCGCCCTCGCACTGCGGGCGGTCCTGGACCGCGTCGGGCTCGACGCCGCCGAGGTCGACGAGGTCGCGGCCGGCTGCGCGAACCAGGCGGGGGAGGACAACCGCGACGTCGCGCGGATGTCGCTCCTGCTCGCCGGCTACCCGGTCGACGTCCCGGGCGTCACCCTCAACCGCCTCTGCGCGTCGGGCCTGGCAGCCGTGTCCCATGGGTTCCGTTCGATCGCGCTCGGCGAGGCCGACGTCGTCGTCGCCGGCGGGGTCGAGTCGATGAGCCGCGCTCCGTACGTGCTCGCGAAGCCCGAGCGCGGCTTCCAGCGCGGCGCCCCCGAGGTGCACGACTCGGCGCTGGGCTGGCGCTTCACGAACCCGAGGCTCGCCGAGATGCATCCGCCCCTCGCGATGGGCGAGACGGCGGAGGTGCTCGTGGAGAAGTACGACATCTCGCGCGAGGACCAGGACCGCTTCGCGCTCCGCTCGCACGAGCGGGCGCTCGCGGCGTGGGAGGAGGGTCGCTACGCGGACCACGTCGTGCCGGTCGAGACCCCCCAGCGCAAGGGCGACCCGATCAGCGTCGATCGTGACGAGGGCCCGCGCCCCGACACCTCGCTGGAGGCGCTCGCCCGCCTGCGTCCGGCCTTCAAGGAGGGCGGCAGCGTCACCGCCGGCAACTCCTCGACCCTGAACGACGGCGCCGGCGCCGTGCTGCTCGCGTCGGCGGCGGCCTGCGAGCGGTTCGGGCTCGAGCCGGTCGCCCGGGTCGTGGCCACCGGTCAGGCAGGCGTCGACCCGTCGACGATGGGCATCGGCCCGGCGCCGGCAACGCGGAAGGCGCTCCGGCTCGCCGGCTGGGAGCTCGAGGACCTCGACTCGGTCGAGCTGAACGAGGCCTTCGCCGGCCAGGTCCTCGCGGTCCTCCGTGAGCTGCCCGTCCCCATGGAACGGCTCAACCCCGACGGCGGTGCGGTCGCGCTCGGCCACCCGCTCGGGATGAGCGGCATCCGCCTCGTCGCCACCCTCGCCCACCGGATGCGGCGGGACGCCGGGGTCCGGCGTGGGCTCGCCACGGCCTGTGTCGGCGTCGGGCAGGGCGAGTCGATGCTGCTCGAGAGCGTCGTGTGAAGTCCCCGACGATCGTGGCCGTCGCGGCCGCGGCGGTGTTCCTCGCCGCCTGCCAGGGCAACCCCGCGCATCGGCAGCCGGTCGGGCCCGACGACGGCCTCCAGCTCACCGGTCGGATCGAGGGCAAGCGGGTCAACGTCTCCGACGGGGAGCCCGAGGTGACGCTCGGGGCCTGCGAGGCCGCACCGCCCGGTCGGGAGGCGCTCTGCCTCGAGTCGTTCACGATCGACGGCGACCCGTTCACCCTCGTCGTCGTCGGCCCGGAGGTGTTCGTCGAGGGCGCCACGGTCGAGGTGCTCGCGCACTGCTTCGGCGACGGCTGCACGGAGGTCGCGCTCGTCGACGTGGTCCTCGGCGGGAACCGGTCGAGCGCGCAGGGCGGTGAGCTCGTCGTGGACCAGGCCGGCCCGCGCTACGTCGCGCGCCTCTCCCTGCGGTTCGCCGGGGGGAACCTGCTGACCGGCCGCTTCAACGTCCTGCCGGC
>JBOHEE010000445.1:0-5930 GCA_050700895.1 Nitriliruptorales bacterium
GGTCGCCGAGGGCCTCCTCGACGCGGCCCGGACGCTGCGCTCGCTGCCGCACCCCCTGTCACGGACGGCCACGCAGGCCATCGGCTACCGCGAGGCGTTCGCCGTGCTCGACGGCGAGCTCCCCGAACGCGACCTCGCAGAGGCGATCTCCGTGCGGACCTGGCGGTTCGCGAAACGCCAGCGCTCGTGGTTCGGCCGCGACCCCCGGATCAACTGGACAGACCCCGAAGGCGTCCTCGCCGCCTGGTGCTGAGGTCACAGGTGGGACCCGGCCTCGTACCATGGCGCTGATGCGTTTCACGAAGTCTCACGGCGCGGGCAACGACTTCGTCGTCGTCCACGACCTGGTCAACGGACTCGACCTGACGGCCGAGGTCGTCCGCGCGCTCTGCGACCGTCGTCGTGGCGTCGGCGCCGACGGCGTCCTGCGCATCACCGGCGACGACGCGGCCGACGCGTTCATGGACCACCGCAACGCGGACGGGTCGCCCGCCGAGATGTGCGGCAACGGGATCCGCGTCGTCGCGAAGCACCTCGTGGAGCAGCTCGGCGTCGCCGGCCCCGAGGTCCGGATCGCGACGCGCGGTGGGCTCAAGACGGTCGAGGTCCACCGTGACGGCGCTGGACGGGTCGTGGGGGCGACGGTCGACATGGGCCCGCCCGAGCTCGTGCCGGCGGCGATCCCCTTCGACCACGACGGCGCGGAGGCGGTCGACGTCCCGGTGGACGCCTCCGGCGAGCCCGTCCGACTGACTGCCGTCTCCATGGGGAACCCGCACGCGGTGATCGTCGTCGACGACGTCGCCACGGCCCCGGTGACGACACTCGGGCCGGTGCTCGAAGGCCACGAGCGCTTCCCGAAGCGGACGAACGTCGAGTTCGTCGTGCCGGGGACCGGCGCGGTCCGGGTGTGGGAGCGCGGGGTCGGCGAGACCGCCGCCTGCGGCAGCGGCGCGTGTGCGGTCCTCGTGGCGCTGCAGCGGCTGGGAAGAGCGGACAACGAGGTCGTGTTGCACTTCCCTGGCGGCGACCTCACCGTCCGTCACATCCCCTCCGAGCACCCGTCGGTGTTCCTCACCGGTGACGCGGCCGACGTCTTCACCGGCGAGGTCGACCGGCAGTGGTTCGACGATCGGAACGTGAGCCTGTGACCGAGGAACTGCAGCGCACGAACCGAGTGGGCCGTGCGGAGTTGCGCCGGAGCCGGCGTGACGTCATCGAGGAAGGCGGACCCCGCGAGGGGGTCGACGTCTTCCGTCCCGTCGAGCGCGCGGTGCTCGTCGGCGTCCAGCTCCCCGATCGCACCGACGGGCAGGTCGAGGCGAGCCTCGACGAGCTCGAAGCCCTCGTCGACACCGCCGGCGCGGTCGTGGTCGACCGCGTCGTCCAGCGCCGCGTCGCACCCGACTCCGCCACCTACATCGGCAAGGGCAAGGTGAGCGATCTCCGTGCGATCGCCGCGGAGGTGGGCGCCGACGCGGTCATCTTCGACGACGAGCTCACCCCCGCGCAGCAGCGGACGCTGGAGGAGGGGATCCGGCAGAAGGTCCTGGACCGCACGATCGTCATCCTCGACATCTTCGCGCAGCACGCGACCTCGCGAGAGGGCAAGACGCAGGTCGAGCTGGCGCAGCTCGCCTACCTCCTCCCGCGACTCCGTGGGTGGGGCGAGGCCCTGTCGCGGCAGGCCGGCGGTCGCGTCGCGGGCGGTGGCGGCATCGGCGGCCGCGGCCCCGGCGAGACCCAGCTCGAGGTCGATCGCCGCCGCATCCACCGGCGCATCCGCAAGCTCAAGGACGACCTCGTCCGGTTCGAGCAGATCCGCCGCACCAAGACCCGGGAACGCGAGCGCCGAAAGGTGCCGATCGTCGCCCTCGTCGGCTACACGAACGCGGGGAAGTCGTCGCTCCTGAACCGCATCACCGGCGCGGACGTCCTCGTCCGCGATGCGCTCTTCGCCACCCTCGACACCACCGCCCGCGGTCTCGAACTGCCCGACGGGCGAAGGGTCGTCGCGACCGACACGGTCGGGTTCGTACGCAAGCTGCCCCACGGCCTCGTCGAGGCCTTCAAGTCGACCCTCGAGGAGACGACCCGGGCCGACCTTCTCCTCCACGTCGTGGACGCGAGCCACCCCGAGGCGGAGGTCCAGATCGAGGCGGTCCGCGACGTGCTCGCCGAGATCGGTGCGGACGCGGTGCCCGAGCAGATCGTGCTGAACAAGCTCGACCGCGTCGACCTCCCCACGATCGAGCGACTGGCCCGTGCCGTCCAGCAGAACGGGGCCGCCCCGACGATCGCGGTTTCGGCAGCGACCGGCCAGGCTGTCGCCGAGCTCCTCGAGCGGATCGCACTGCGGCTGCCGGACAACCGCTACCGCGTGAGCGTCACCGTTCCCTACGACCGCAGCGAACTCGTCCACCTCGCCCATCGCAGCGGCGACGTGCACAAGGAGGTGCACACGGCAGAGGGAACCGAGCTCATCGCGACGGTCGACCAGGACGTTGCCCTGGCGATGCGCGACCTCCTCGAGCCCGATCCCTTCGCGCCCGACACCGAGCCCTGGCAGGACTGAGCACCCGTCGAGGTCAGGCGGGCCCGACCGGAGAGGCCGGGACGACGGGCTCGCGGGCGCGGACCCAGGTGACGAGTTCGTCCGACGGCAGCGGCCGGCTCCACAGGTACCCCTGTCCCACGTCGCAGCCGAGGGCAGCGAGCTGATCCCGTGTCGCCTCGTCCTCGACGCCCTCGGCGACGACCTCGTGCCCGAGCTCGTGGCTGAGGCGGATGGTCGACTCCACGATGATCCGATCGCTGTCGTGCGTCCCGATGTCGGCCACGAAGCTCTTGTCGATCTTCACCTCCTGGACGGGGAGGTGGCGCAGGAACGCGAGCGACGAGTAGCCGGTGCCGAAGTCGTCGATCGACAGCCGGACGCCGAGGCTGCGCAGCTCGCCGGCGACCTGGAGGACCCGTTCCTCGTCAGCGGTGAACGCCGTCTCGGTCAGTTCGAGCTCGAGATCGGCGGGATCGGTGCCGTGACGCTCGATCTCGCCACGGATGATGTCGACGATCTCCGGCTCGAGCAGGAGGCGGGGCGAGAGGTTCACGGCCACCGGCAGGTCGAGCCCGTCCTCGCGCCAGAGACGCTGCTGTGCGAGGGCGGTGCCGAGCACCCAGCTCGTGAACGGCCGGTTCAGGTCGGAGAGCTCGATGAGGGGGATGAAGCTCGCCGGCGGCACGAGCCCGCGGTCGGGGTGGTGCCACCGCGCGAGCACCTCCACCCCGACCACCCGATCGCTGCGGAGCTCGATCTTGGGCTGGTAGTGGAGCACGAGCTCGTCGGTCCCGATCGCGCGCACGATCTGCTGCGAGATGCCGAAGAAGATGATCGCGGCGGCGACGAGCAGGCCGAGGTGCGCGATCCACCACAGCCAGCTCCACGCCGGGCCGGCGAGGTAGAGGACGCCGGCGACCAGCATGGTCGTGGAGACGAGCGCGATGGTCACGAGGAAGGGGCCGCCGCGACGTCGGCGGAGGTGGCGGACCACGAGCCCGACCACCGCGAGGTTCGCCGCCATCGCGACGACCTCGAGGACGACGACGAGGCGACGGAGGTCCCCGCCCGCCAGCGACGTCACCCACGAAGCATGGGTGGCGACGTCCACGATGCCGGCGATGAGCGCAGCGAGCAGGACGAGTGCCGAGCGCGGCCGCCGGAGGAGCCGCGGGACGGGCACGTTCGCCATCGCGGCGACGAGCACGAGGGCGAACAGGAGCCGCGAGGCGGGATCGAAGACGAGGAACGCCGCGTACGCCTCGTCGTAGGGGCCGCCGAAGCCGGCGAAGGCGTGGGGGAAGAAGACGAGGGCGAGGCCGGCGAAGGCTGCGGTGAGCAGGAAGCTCCGGCTCGTCCCGTCGAGATGGAAACGCGTCCACGCCGCGCGGGCCGCCACCGCGCACGCGAGCGAGAGGACCACGATGAACGGCGCGTGCGCGGTGAGGTTCACGAGGAGGTCGCGGCTCGACGGGACGAGGAGCGCGATCGCGGTGAGGAGGACGTAGGCGACGAGCACGGTGCGCTGGAGGCGCATCAGTCGGTCGCGCTCGCCGGCGGCCGCCTCTGTCGAGATCGTGCGCATCGTCCCACCTGACGCATCGCGGTTGGAGAACCACGCTCCGTACCGAACGTGCGCCGCGAGGGTAGCGAGCCCAAGGCGCGGCCGAGGCGGGTTCGGGGAACATGGCAGGCTCTAGCGCTCGGGCGGGCGCCGTCAGAGGCTGCGGAGGACGGTCACCACCTTGCCGATGATCGCGACCGCCTGGTTCGCGTCCAGCGGGATCGGCTCGAACGCCGGGTTCGCCGGATCGAGGAAGATCTCACCCGACCGCGTGCGCCGGAAGAACTTGACCGTCGCGTCGCCGTCGATCAGCACCGCGCACATCTCGCCCTGCTCCACCGTCGCCTGCTGGCGCACGACGACGAGGTCACCGGGGAGGACGCCGGCCTCGATCATGGACTCGCCCCGCACACGGAGCATGAAGAGGTCGCCCTCGCCGACGAGCTCGCGGGGGAGGGGGAGGAGCGCCTCGACGCGCTCCTCGGCCACGACCGGGGCACCCGCGGCGATCTCGCCGATGAGGGGGACGTTGCGCGCCGGCGCCGGCCGCAGGTCGAGATCCGAGTCGGGGTCGATGCGGACCTCGAGGGCGCGGGGCTTCGAGGGGTCGCGCCGGAGGAAGCCCTTGTCCTCGAGCGTCGCGAGGTGGGCGTGGACCGAGGACGGCGACGAGAGACCTACGACCTCTCCGATCTCGCGCACCGAGGGCGGGTAGCCGTGCTCCTCGAGGTGGCTGTGGATCACCTCGAGGACGCGCCGCTGCCGCGGGGTCAGTTCGTCGTGGACCGGTGTCATCGCCGTCTCCTCGCTCACCGAAGACCAGCGCCGAACGTGCGTTCGGCCGCGGCCACCATAGCGCAACCTGCGCCGCTTCGGCAAACATCTGTTCGGGCTTGACAACGAACGCGCGTTCGGGCATGCTGCCGAACACGCGTTCGTTCGAAGGAGGTCGCCGACATGTCACACCCCCTCCGTACGGTCCTGTTGTCCGACGAGGAGGCAGCGATGGACCAGGCGACCGCGGGAACGGCGGGAACCACGGCGATCGGGGCGCGGGCAGCCGTGGCGCGGGGGATGCTGGCGCTGGCGGCGGCACCGGCCACCGGCGAGACCGCACCCCCGGTCCCGCGGCTCCGGGTCATCCAGGGAGGGCGCGACCCTGCGGTCCTGCGCCGCCGCCGCTCGCTGGTCGCGCTCCTCGTCGCGCTCGCCCTCACCCTCACGGGGCTCGCGACGCGGGCCTTCGGCTCGCCCGCCGAGGAAGCCCCGACCCCAGTGGCCGGCCACGTGACGATCGCCCCGGGCGAGACCCTGTGGGAGGTCGCCGTCGCGAACGCACCCGCCGGGACGGACCCGCGTGCGTACCTCGAGCAGCTCCGACGACTCAACGGGCTCGATGCCGCCCCCATCCCCGCCTGGACGGTCGTCCTGCTCCCCGCCACCGACTAGGGGTGGGGTTTGGGGCCTCAAGCAGCGAAGCGCAGCCGCCAAGGCCTTACGGAGCTGCGCGGAACGTAGGCCCCGAAGGGTAGGCCGCGCGTCCGCGCCCCCGCCGGCTCCGCCCCCGGCGGGGGCGCCGGGGCGCCCTCTCGCACGAGGTGCGCGCCCGCTGCGTACAGCCGTTGCGGGGCGAGCAGGAGATGGAGGCGCCGACGGGGAACACTCAGGTAGCGCCGGGTCCGGGGAGACGACCGGCTCCCGCCTCCCCGGACACGGCCTCCACCTCTTGAGCCCCCGGACCCCCTTCAGTCGGGGGCTGCGTGTCGCGCGGCAGCGAGAGGCTCGTGTGGCCGCGCTCCACTTCTTGAG
>JBOHEE010000446.1:0-4707 GCA_050700895.1 Nitriliruptorales bacterium
GCATCGAGGAGGTGTCCCTGCCGGTCCACGCCGGCGTCGCCGAGGCGGCCGCCCGCCTCGGTCGAGGCGACCTCGCCGTCGCCGGCGGGGAGGACCTCGCGCTCGTCGCGACCCTTCCACCCGACGACGTCGAGCGGCTCGCCGACGCGCTCCAGGCTGCCGACGTGCCGGTCCGGCGCGTCGGGACGGTCGAGGAGGGCGAGGGCGTGGTGATCGTCGCTGTGGACGGCACCGAACGGGACGCGTCCCGGTTCGGTTGGGAGCACGGACGAGAGGGAGGGAACGCGTGAGCGACACGAGCGGCGACGGCGACATCCGCCCGGTCCCGACCGAGGCCGCGGTGCCGCGCGCCCTGACGGTCGCCGGCTCGGACTCCGGCGGTGGGGCGGGCATCCAGGCCGACCTGAAGACCTTCCAGGCGCTCGGTGTCTACGGGATGAGCGCGCTCACCGCCCTCACCGCCCAGAACACGGTCGGCGTCCACGGCATCCACGAGGTCCCGGCCGACTTCGTCCGCCAGCAGATCGACGTCGTCGTCGACGACATCGGCGTCGATGTGGTCAAGACCGGCATGCTGGCGAACGCCGAGATCATCTCGGCGGTCGCCAGCGGGGTCCGCGACCACGGCGTCGACCGGCTCGTCGTCGATCCCGTGAGCGCGTCGAAGCACGGCGATCCCCTCCTCCGTGCGGATGCCGTCGACGCCCTGCGGGACGAGCTGCTGCCCCTCGCGACGGTCGTGACCCCGAACGTCGGCGAGGTGAAGGTGCTCGTCGGGGTCGAGATCACCGGCGTCGGCGATCTCCGACGTGCCGCCGAGGCGATCCTTGCGGCCGGGCCGCGGTGGGTGCTCGTGAAGGGCGGGCACCTGCCCGGCAACGCGGACGCGATCGATCTCCTCACCGACGGCGACGAGTGGATCGAGATCGCGTCGCGCCGGCTCGAGACCCGGGACACGCACGGCACGGGATGCACGCTCGCGTCGGCGATCGCCGCGGGACTCGCACACGGCAAGCCGGTGCCGGACGCGGTCCGCGCGGGGAAGCGCTTCGTCACGGCGGCGATCGCCGCCGGGGTGCGCATCGGCGAGGGGATCGGCCCGGTCAACGCATCCTGGGCGATCGCCCCACCCGACCTCTGATCTTCGGGGGACTACGTTCCGATTCCGCGCAGAACGAAGCACAACGAGCTGGTTCTGCGAGAGACTTGTGCGGCTGCGCTCCACTTCGTGAGTCCCCCGGTCCCAGCCCTCACGGGGAGTAGTTGGCCTCGACCTCGGCTGCTTCGAGGGCGAGGTCGAGGAGGCGGTCGACCAGGGCCGGGTACGGCACGCCTTCGGCCTCCCACAGTCGCGGGAACATCGAGTTCGGCGTGAAACCGGGGATCGTGTTGATCTCGTTCAGCAGCACCGCGTCATCGCGGATGAAGAAGTCGATGCGGGCCATCCCGCGGCAGCCGATCGCGAGGTAGGCCTGCCGGGCGATGTCGTCGACACGGCCCGCGACGGCGTCGGGCAGCTCGGCGGGGACGATGAGCTCCGAGGCATCGAGGTACTTCGCCTCGAAGTCGTAGAACTCGTGGCTGGGCACGATCTCGCCCGGCGCGGTGACGGCGATCTTCGCGTTGCCGAGCACGCCGACCTCGACCTCACGGGCGTCGACCGCGCCCTCCTCGACGATCGCGACCCGGTCGTAGTCGAAGGCCTCCTTCAGTCCCTGCTCGAGGCCGTCGCGGTCGCGAACCTTCGAGATCCCGATCGAGGAGCCCTGCCGCGCCGGCTTCGTGAACATCGGGTAGCCGAGAGCGCCCTCGATCTCGTCGAGGAGGGCGCCCCGCTCCTGCTCCCAGCGCTCCCTGCGCACGGGGAGGTAGGCCACCTGCGGGAGCCCGCGCGCCTTGAACGCGTTCTTCGCCGCACGCTTGTCGATGCCGACCGACGACGCGGTCACGTCCGCGCCGACGTAGGGCACGCCGGCGGTCGCGAGCATGCCCTGGACGGTCCCGTCCTCGCCGTACGGTCCGTGCAGGACGGGGAAGGCGACGTCGACGCGCGAGACCGCCTCGTAGGTCGAGCCCGCACGGTCGAAGCGAACCAGGAAGGAACCCTGGCGGGACGCGACGAGCGACACCGTCGGGCCGTCGTCCTCGACCTCGGGCAGGGCGCGGCCCGGGCGGGCCTCGATCTCCCCGTCGGTGAGGAGCCAGCGGCCGTTCTTCGTGATCCCGACTGGGATCACCTCGTAGCGGTCGCGGTCGATGACCTCGAGCACCGAGCGCGCCGAGAGACACGACACCTCGTGCTCGCTCGAGCGTCCGCCGTAGAGGATGAGGACCCTGCGCCTCCCGTCGGGCTCCCCCGCTGCCGCGCTGGCCTGGTCCATCGCTCGGTCTCCTCCCCTGTCAGATCGCCGTGAGAGCCGCGTCCACGTCGGCGAGCAGGTCGGCGGTGTCCTCGATCCCCACCGAGACACGCACGAGGCCCGGGCCGACCCCCGCCGTCCCGAGGTCCGCCTCACCGAGCTGGCGGTGGGTGGTGGACGCGGGATGGATGACGAGCGAGCGCGTCGCACCCAGCGACGCCGCTCGTGTGAAGACCGAGCAGGCGTCGGCGAAGGCCTCGGCCGCCTGCCGGCCGCCGAGGTCGAAGGCGAGCATCGCCCCGTAGCCGCGCCCTCCGAAGAGCTCACCGGCTCGCTCGTGGTGCGGGTGGCGCCTCAGTCCCGGGTAGGTGACCGACGCCACGCGCGTGTCGGCCGCCAGCCGCTCCGCCACCGCCATCGCGCTCGCGCTCGCCCGCGACATGCGCAGCTCGAGGGTCTGGATCCCGCGCGCGACCAGCCAGGCCTCGAACGGGCCCAGGCTCCCGCCGAGCTCGTAGGTCGTCTCACGGATCTCCGCGACCCGCGACCGCGGCCCGGCGAGGACGCCCGCAACGACGTCGCCGTGGCCGCCGAGGAACTTCGTGGCCGACTCGACGACGAGCAGGTCGAGGTCGCCGTGGGCGAACGCCTCTGCGGGACGGAACAGCCACGGCGACGCGAACGTGTTGTCGATCACGAACGTGAGGCCGCGCTCACGGCAGATGTCCGCGACGTCGGGGGCGAGGACGCCGAGCGACGGGTTCCCGATCGTCTCGCCGTAGACGACGGTGTGCTCGTCGGTGAGCGCCGCCGAGACCGCACCGGCGTCGCCGAGATCCGCGCGGTCCACCTCCCAGCCCGCGAGCCGGGCCTGCCGCCGCAGGAGGGCGTGCGTGCCCCCGTAGAGCTGGCTCGCGGCGAGGATCCGCCCACCCCGACGCACCGTCTCGAGGGTCGCCAGGATCGCAGCGGTCCCGGACGCGAACGACCAGGCGGACTCGGTGCCGTGCAGCGAGGCGACCTGCGCGTGGAGGGCGGTGTTCGTCGGGTTGTCGTAGCGGCCGTAGACGTAGCCGTCGACCTCGTCCGTCAGGAGCGCGGCGAGGTCGGCGGACCGGTCCACACCCCAGGTCGCAGAGGGGTGGATGGGCGGGGAGACCGGATGCTGGTCCACCTCGGGCGGCGCCCCGGCGTGGACCGCACGGGTCGTGAAGCCCCCGGTGGCCGTCCGCAGCGGCGGCTCCACGCGCTCCCTTCCGACGGATCGTGGCGAGAGTAGTGGGCGAGGGTCGATGTGCGGCCTGCTCGGCCCGTTCCCTAGCCTCGCAGCATCCACACCGAACACGCGAGAGGAACGGACGTGGCCGGGATCGAGTTCGAGGGCCGGGTTGCGATCGTGACGGGGGCCGGCGGCGGGCTCGGGCGGGAGCACGCGCTCCTCCTCGCCAGTCGGGGTGCCAAGGTCGTCGTGAACGACCTCGGGGTCGACCGGCACGGGGAGCACGCCGGACAGCCCCTCGCCGAGAAGGTCGTCGGCGAGATCACCGACGCGGGCGGCGAGGCGGTCGCGAACGGCGACAGCGTCGACACCTGGGAGGGCGGCGAGTCGATCGTCAAGACGGCGCTCGACGCCTTCGGCCGCGTGGACATCGTCATCAACAACGCCGGGATCCTCCGCGACGTGTCGTTCAAGAACCTCGAGCCGGACCAGCTGGACGCCGTCCTCAAGGTCCACCTCTACGGCGCCTTCCACGTCACGAAGGCGGCGTGGGAGCACCTGCGCGAGAACGGCTACGGGCGCATCGTGAACACGTCGTCCGGCTCCGGCCTCTACGGCAACTTCGGCCAGACGAACTACTCCGCGGCCAAGCTCGGCCTCGTCGGGCTCACCCGGACCCTCGCCCAGGAGGGGCAGAAGTACGGGATCAACGCCAACGCGGTGGCACCGATCGCCGCGTCGCGGATGACCGAGGACATCTTCCCGGAGGCGCTCTTCGAGCGGCTCGGGCCCGAGTACGTCTCCCCCCTCGTCGCCTACCTCGTGTCGGAGGCGTGCAGTGCGACCGGGCAGGTCTTCTACGCCGGCGGGGGCTACTACGCCCGGGTCGCGATCATGGAGGGGACCGGGGCCGTCTTCGACGAGGTCCCGTCGCCCGAGGACATCGAGGAGCGCTGGGAAGAGCTGACGACGATGGAGGGCGCGCGGGAGTTCGGGAACCTCGGCGAATCCACCGCCGGCGTCGTCCAGGCGCTCGGGATCGACACCGCCGCCCTCGGCTAGTTCAGTCGGGGGACTACGTTCCGCGCAGCCACGAGAGACTTGTGTGGCTGCGCTCCACTTCTTGAG
>JBOHEE010000447.1:0-7871 GCA_050700895.1 Nitriliruptorales bacterium
CGCCGGAGCCGACCACGAGGACGCGCTGGCCCACGGTCAGGCTCCCGGGCGGAGTCTCGCGGGGACGTCGCCGCGTCCGAGCGTCTGCGACCGCTTCGGCCCCACCGAGATCCAGGTCGCGGGGACCCCGGCCTCGTCCTCGATCAGCTCGACGAAGGCCTGCGCCTCGGGAGGCAGCGCGTCGTAGCGCGACGCCTCGGCGATGTCGGTCCTCCACCCGGGCAGGTCCGCGTAGATCGGCACGGCACGGTGGAAGATCGACTGGTGCGGCGGGAAGTGGGTGTAGACCTTGCCTTCGTAGCGGTAGCCGGTGCAGATCCGCAGCGTGTCGAACTCGCTCAGCACGTCGAGCTTCGTGAGGAAGAGGTCGGTGAGCCCGTTCACGCGGGCCGCGTAGCGGATCAGGACCGCGTCGAACCAGCCGACGCGGCGGCGGCGGCCGGTCGTGGTCCCGTACTCACCACCGATCTTCACCATGCGCTCGGCGACGTCGCCGTCGAGCTCCGTGGGGAACGGGCCGGTTCCGACCCGCGTCACGTAGGCCTTCGCGATGCCGATGACGCGGTCGACGTGGCGCGGCCCGATCCCGGCGCCGGTCAGCGCCCCGCCCGCGACCGGGTTCGAGGAGGTCACGAACGGGTAGGTGCCGTGGTCGAGGTCGAGCAGCGTGCCCTGCGCCCCCTCGAGGATCACGTGCCGGTCCGCCTCGAGGGCGTCGTGGATGAGCGCGGTCGCGTCGACGAGCTGGGCCTTCAGCCGCAGCGCGTAGCCGAGGTACTCGTCGGCGATCTCGTCGGCGTCCATCGGCAGCCGGTTGTAGATGCGCGCGAGGATGGCGTTCTTGAGCTCCAGAGCGGCGTCGAGCTTCTGGCGGAAGATCTTCTCGTCGAAGAGGTCCTGGAAGCGCAGGCCGACCCGGGCCGCCTTGTCGGCGTACGCGGGACCGATCCCCCGCTTCGTCGTGCCGAGCTTCGCGTCGCCGAGACGGCGCTCGACCAGGAGGTCGAGCTCCCTGTGGTACGGCATGATCAGGTGCGCGTTGCCGGAGACCCTCAGCCGTGCGCTCGCCTCCAGCCCTCTGCCGTCGAGCTCGTCGAGCTCCTGGAGGAGGACCGCCGGGTCCACGACCACCCCGTCGCCGATGACCGGCGTGACGTGCGGGTAGAGGACACCCGAGGGGATGAGGTGGAGCTTCAGGACGGTGTCGCCGACGATCACCGTGTGGCCGGCGTTGTTGCCGCCCTGGTAGCGGACCACGAGATCGGTGGCGTCGGCCAGGAGATCGGTGGCCTTGCCCTTGCCTTCGTCGCCCCACTGGGCGCCGACGATGATCGTCGCGGGCACGCTGCCTCCGGGTCCCGACGTCGGACTGATGCCACACGGGTTGAAGAGGACCCGCTGGCGAACCCGAGAGTAGCGCGGCGCATCGCCCCACGTCCGGGGCTGTATCCGGGGTGCCTGTCCCGTTCGGCTAGGTTGCCGGGCAGGACGTGACCAGAAGGAGCAGACGATGGCGCTCGGGTATGAAGGAGGTCTCTTCATCCTCGCGTTCGACCACCGCGGGAGCTTCAAGAAGATGTTCGGGATCAAGGGTCGCGAGGCGACAGAGGACGAGGACGAGACCCTGAAGGACGGCAAGGTCGTCGTCTGGGAGGGATTCAAGAAGGCGCTCGACCGCGGCGCGCCGAAGGACAGTGCCGGGGTCCTCGTGGACGAGGAGATGGGCACGCAGGTCGCGCGCGAGGCCGCGGGGCTCGGCGTCAACTTCGCGATGCCGGTCGAGGCCTCCGGCGAGCCGGTCTTCCAGTTCGAGTATGGCGACGAGTTCGGGGCGCACATCGAGGACTTCGACCCGATGTTCTCGAAGGTCCTCGTGCGCTACAACCCCGAGGCGGACTCCGAAGGCGACAAGCAGACCCAGATCGAGCGGCTGAAGCGCCTCGCGGACTGGCTGCACGAGCGCGGCCGCCGCTTCCTCTTCGAGCTCCTCGTGCCGGCGTCGGAGGAGCAGCTCGAGCGGGCGGGCGGTCAGGACGCCTACGACCGCGACGTCCGTCCCGACCTGATGCTCGGCGCGATCGACGAGCTGCAGCGCGGTGGCGTCGAGCCCGACATCTGGAAGATCGAAGGGATCGACCGCCAGGAGGACTGCGAGCGCATCGCCGAGGCGATCCGTCGTGAAGGGCGCGACGGCGTCGTCGCGGTCGTGCTCGGGCGCGGCGCGGACGCGCCGCCGGTCGACCACTGGCTCCAGCAGGGTGCCCCCGTCGACGGCTACGTCGGCTTCGCGATCGGGCGCACGATCTGGCGCGACCCCCTCCAGGGGCTCGTGGACGGGGAGCTCGACCGCGACGCTGCGACCTCGCAGATCGCGGACAACTACCTCCGGTTCATCGAGGTCTACGAGAAGGCGGCCGGCTGATGCCTGTCATCAAGACGATCGATCTCGTCGGCGTCTCGTCGGAGTCGTGGCGCGACGCCGCGTCGCAGGCGCTCGAGGAGGCGAACAAGACCCTGCGCGACATCATCGGCTTCGAAGTGCTCGAGACGTCGGCCGTCGTCGAGGACGGTCAGATCTCCGAGTACCACACCCACATCAGGATCAAGTTCCGCATCGAGCGCTAGGGGTTCGGGGGGCTCAAGGAGTGGAGCGCCATCAGACAAGTCTCTTGCGACTGCGCGACACGTAGCCCCCCGAGCGAAATGCGTCAGTCGTCGGGGACCATCGCCCTCGAGGCGAACCCGAAGGCGATCGCGAGCACGGCCGTCCCGATGTGGAGCCAGTTGTCCTCGGCGTTCAGCGCGAGCACGTTCAGCTCCTCGAGATCGACGAGGAAGAAGCCGACGACGCCGAGCACGGCGTAGACGATGCCGACCAGGAGCGCGACCTGCCGCGCGGTCGTCTCGCCCGCCACCGCCCCGGACACGAGCGCGACGCCGATCAGGGTGTGCACCCCGTTGTGGAGCGGGTTCACCTCGAAGATCACGAGGATGTCGCCCTGCGGCTCGATCAGACCGTCGAAGCCGGTGACGACGAAGCCGAGCAACCCGGCGACGAGGTAGGCGGCGCCGAACACGTACGCGAAGGACTTCGCTGGCATCCACACGGCGGACCGCCTCAGAACTCGACGCCGCCCGGGACGTCCATGATCCTCAGCCAGAGGTCGTCGACGACCTGGACCGTGCGCAGACGCCGCGGATCGTCGAGGACCCAGCGCACCGGATCGTCGATGGGCGCGCAGTTGGTCCGGACCCGCTCGACGAGGTCGAGGTCGAACAGGAAGCGCCAGAGTGCGATCCGCGCGCCGGCGTCGACGGCGGCGAGGGAGGCCTGTGCCCGGGTCGTCGGGAGAGCACCCTCCCAGCTCCCATACCTGCAGTAGTAGATCGCGTAGCCGTCCGGGTCGCCGTCGGCGTCGCGGTGGATGACGTGCAACACCGACTCGTCGGCCTCGTCGTCGAGCTCGAGGGCCTTCTCCCAGGCACGCGCGACCGGCCCGTCACCCGACGTCCCGAAGGCGACCTCGGTCGTCCGGACGAGGCTCGCCATCTCGGCAGGTGCGACAGTCCGGAACTCCAGCGCCACGTTGTCTCCTCAGGGGCCACGGAAGCGTAACGACGACCAGGCGGCTGCGATGGACGAGGGCAAGATCCGCACGCTCTTCCAGGCCGCCCGCGTCGCATCCCTCGCCACCGTGCGTCCCGACGGGCGCCCCCACCTCGTCCCGGTGACGTTCGCGGTGGACGGGGACCGGATCGTCACCGCGGTCGACCACAAGCCGAAGCGGACGACGTCGCTCCAGCGGCTCGAGAACATACGGTCGAACCCGGCCGTGTCGCTCCTCGCCCACCGCTACGACGCCGACTGGACGCGGCTGTGGTGGGCGCGCGTCGACGGCGAAGCCCAGGTCGTCGAGGAGGGCACCGACCACAAGGCCGCGGTCGAGCTCCTCGTGGGCAAGTACCGCCAGTACCGCGCCCGCCCCCCGGAAGGGCCGGCGATCCTCGTCGACGCGACCGGCTGGCGCGGCTGGTCCGCCTGATCCGATCCTTGCATCGATGCTGCCGGGAGGTTGATCGACCCGGAGGCGAAGGAGATGGCGGCCATCGTCGAGAAGGCACCGGACGGGCCGATCACGCCTGGGCTCGGGCGGCGCGGCCGCACCTGGGGTCGGCTGAGCGGCAGCAGCCGCTCCACGACGGAAGAGAAAAGAGTGTCGCCCCGAGTGACCCGTCCCGCTTTCGCGGTCCAAGCCTCCCGGGGCGACGGGCGGGAAGATACGAGGGGCCGAGCCGCAGCGTCAATCCCTCTCTCGGAACGATGCGCCCTGCGCACGTGGGAAGGCCCCCGCATCGCCCCAGCGCACGCGCTTCCTTAGCCTCGATTTCCGGTCAGGTAGTTCGGTGACTCTTCCCGGAGATCGAGGTTAGGCGACGCGGAGCTCGTCGTCCTCGACGCCGACGGTGATCGTCGTCCCGTCCCTGATCGCGCCGTCGAGCAGCGCGCGGGCGATCCTGTCCTCGAGGTCCTTGCGGATCACCCGCTTGAGGGGACGCGCCCCGTACACCGGGTCGTAGCCGCGGTCGGCGAGCCATGCCCGCGCGTCCTCCGACAGCTCGAGCTCGAGGTCGCGATCAGCCAGGCGCCGGCGGAGCCGCCCGAGCTGGATCTCGACGATGTCGGCGAGCTGGTCGCGGGTCAGCCGCTGGAAGATCACCGTCTCGTCGATGCGGTTGAGGAACTCCGGCCGGAACTGGCGCCGGACCTCGGCCGTGACGCTGTCGCGGATCTGGCCCTCGGTGAGGTCGGGGTCGAGGATGTACCGGCTGCCGAGGTTCGAGGTCATGAGCAGCACCACGTTGCGGAAGTCGACCGTCCGACCGTGCCCGTCGGTCAGGCGTCCGTCGTCGAGGACCTGCAGGAGCGTGTTGAACACGTCGGGGTGGGCCTTCTCGACCTCGTCGAGGAGGACGACCGAGTACGGCCGCCGGCGGACCGGCTCGGTGAGCTGGCCGCCCTCCTCGTAGCCGACGTAGCCGGGCGGGGCGCCGATGAGCCGGGCCACGGTGTGGCGCTCGCCGTACTCGCCCATGTCGAGGCGGACCATCGCCCGCTCGTCGTCGAAGAGGTACTCGGCGAGGGCGCGGGCGAGCTCGGTCTTGCCGACCCCCGTCGGTCCGAGGAAGAGGAAGCTTCCGAGGGGACGGTCCGGGTCGGCGAGGCCGGACCGGGCCCGGCGGACGGCGCTGGCGACCGCCTCGACCGCCTCGTCCTGGCCGACGACGCGGCGGTGGAGGTGGTCCTCGAGGTGGAGCAGCTTCTCCTTCTCGGAGCTCATGAGCCGGCTCACCGGGATCCCGGTCCACTTGGCGACGACCTCGGCGATCTCCTCCTCGGTCACCTCCTCCTGGAGGAGGGATCCCGCCTCCGCGTGGAGCTCCTCGATCCGCGCCTCGGCGGCGGCGAGCTCCCGCTCGAGCTCCCGGGCGCGGCCGTAGCGCAGCTCGGCGGCGCGCTCGAGGTCGCCGTCGCGCTCGGCGATCGCGGCCTGCTCCCGGACGTCCTCGAGCGCCTCCTTCACGCCCTGGAGCTTGGTGATCGCGTCCTTCTCGGACTGCCAGGTGGCCTGCAGGCCCGAGAGCCCCTCGCGGAGCTCCGCCAGCTCCTCCTCGAGGTCGACTAGGCGCTCCCGCGCCGTGGCGCTCTCCTCCTTCGCGAGCGCGGCGCGCTCGATCTCGAGCTGGCGCACCCGGCGGTCGGCCTCGTCGATCTCGGGCGGCATCGAGTCGATCGCGATCCGCAGGCGCGCCGCGGCCTCGTCGAGCAGGTCGATCGCCTTGTCGGGCAGGAAGCGGTCGGTGATGTAGCGGTCGGAGAGCGTCGCGGCGGCGACGATCGCGTCGTCGGTGATGCGGACCCCGTGGTGGACCTCGTAGCGCTCCTTGAGCCCCCGGAGGATCGCGACGGTGTCGGCGGCGGACGGCTCGCCGACGAAGAGCGGCTGGAACCGACGCTCGAGCGCCGCGTCCTTCTCGATGTGCTTGCGGTACTCGTCGAGAGTCGTCGCGCCGATCATCCGCAGCTGTCCGCGGGCGAGCATCGGCTTCAGCATGTTCGAGGCGTCCATCGCGCCCTCGGCGGCTCCCGCCCCGACGAGGGTGTGGAGTTCGTCGATGAAGGTGATGATCTCGCCCTCGGAGGCCTCGACCTCCTTGAGGACCGCCTTCAGGCGCTCCTCGAACTCGCCCCGGTACTTCGACCCCGCGATCATCGCCGCGAGGTCGAGCTGGACGATCTGCCGGTCCTTCAGGGTGCTCGGGACGTCCCCCTCGACGATGCGGCGTGCGAGGCCCTCCACGATCGCGGTCTTGCCGACACCCGGGTCGCCGATCAGCACCGGGTTGTTCTTCGTGCGCCGGACGAGGATCTGGGTGATGCGGCGGATCTCGTCGTCGCGCCCGATCACCGGATCGAGCTTGCCGTCGCGCGCCATCGCGGTGAGGTCACGCGCGTACTTCTCGAGCGCCTCGAAGATCGACTCCGGGGTCTGCGAGGTGACCCGCTGGCTGCCGCGGACGTCCTTCAGCACGCCGAGGATCGCGTCGCGGCTGACGCCCGCCTCGCCGAGCAGCGCCCCGACCTTGCCGCCCTCGCCAGCCAGGGCGAGCAGGAGGTGCTCGGTCGAGACGTACTCGTCACCGAGCTGGGACATCTCCCGTTGGGCCTGGTCGAGCAGGTCCGAGAGACGCGGTGAGAGGCGGACCTCGCCGCTCGCCCCGTACGCCTTCGGGACCTCGTCGAGCGCCTGGTTCACGAGTTCGCGGAGCTGGGTCGGCGTCACCCCGAGGCGCTGGACGAGCGGGAGGACGACGGACTCGGGCTGGCCGAGCAGCGCGAGCAGCAGATGGGTCGGCAGGACCTCGGTGTGGTGGGCCTGGCGCGCGATTCTCGCGGCGGACTGCAGGGCCTCGGACGACTTCAGGGTGAGCTTCTCGGGGTTCATCGCGTCTCCTCCTGCCCCCTGGTCGTCTCCCGGCGGTAGACCTCCACCTGCGCACGTCGGACCGGCACGATCTCGAAGCGGTGCGAGCGGTGCGCCGCCTCGACCTCGTCGCGGAGGCGCTCGCGGAGCGCCTCGAGGTCCCGCTCCAGCTGCGCCGCTCTGCGGCGGGCGCGGATCAGCGCCTCCCGGAGCTCGAGGACCATCCGAACGCCGGCGAGGTTCAGGCCCTCCTCCTGGGTGAGCCGCTGGATCTCGTTGAGCAGTTCGACGTCCTGATCCGAGTAGCGGCGGACGTTGCCGGTGGAGCGGCGCGGCGTGACGAGGCCTTCGCGCTCGTAGCCGCGCAGCGTCTGCGGGTGCACGCCCGCGAGCTCCGCCGCGACCGAGATCACGTAGACCGCGTCATCGCGCCCATCACTCATGCCCTGGCGACTACCGCTGGCGCCACTCGAGTCGCTCATGCGGCCTCACCCCCTGTCTCCGCGAAGAGTCGCTCCCGCGCCGTCGTGTCCTCGAGCTGTGCGAGCTCGCGCAGCAGCTCCTTCTGGCGCTTCGTGAGCTTCTTCGGCACGTCGATCCTCACGGTGACGAGGAGGTCGCCACGACCGCCCCGTCGGGGCGCCCCCTTGCCGCGGACCCGGAACGTCTTGCCGCTGTCGGTCCCCGGCGGCACCTTGATCGTCGTCAACACGCCGTCGCCGTCGAGGCGTGGGAGGGGAACGGAGAGTTTCGTGCCGAGCGCGGCCTCCGTGAACGTCACGGGAAGCTCCACGGTCAGGTCGTTGCCGCGGCGCCCGAAGACCGGGTGCGGCCGGACGCGCACGCGGACGTAGAGGTCCCCCGGGGGACCGCCGAGCTCCCCCGGCC
>JBOHEE010000448.1:0-2846 GCA_050700895.1 Nitriliruptorales bacterium
CATCCGCTTTGGGCTCGCCGCCGTCAGAAACGTCGGCGTCAATGTGGTCGACGCGATTGTCCGCGCCCGCAAGGCTGTGTCATCTAAAACCGGCGGCGCGTTCACCGACTTCTACGACTTCCTCCGCAAGGTCGATGCGGTCGCGTGCAACAAGCGAACCATCGAATCGCTGATCAAGGCGGGCGCTTTCGACTCGCTCGGGCACACCCGCAAGGGCCTGCTCTCCGTCCATGCCGACGCCATCGACTCGTTCATGGACGTCAAGCGCAACGAGGCGATCGGCCAGTTCGACCTCTTCGGTTTCGGCGGCGCCGAGGAAACCGCCGTCATCGCCAACCCGCCGATCCCGGACAGCGAATGGGACAAGACCGACCTGCTCGTCTTCGAGCGCGAAATGCTCGGCCTCTACGTCTCCGACCATCCCCTCTTCGGCACCGAGCGTCTCCTCGCCCGGCTGACCGACATCCAGATCGGCGATCTGCGGGACCAGCTGGCGACCGGCGAACGGGGTCACGAGCCCGTGACCGTCGGGGGCGTCCTCATGGAGGTCGGCAAGCGCTTCACGAAGAAGGGCGAGACGTACGCGACGGCGACGCTCGAGGACCTGTCCAGCGGGGTGGAGGTGATCTTCTTCCCGAAGGTCTACCGCGAGGCGTACGAGCTGCTCGAGGAGGACCAGGTCGTCGTCGTCCGGGCCAGGGTCGACTACCGCGACGAGTCGCTCAAGCTCATCGCATCCGAGGTCTTCGCCCCGGACCTCTCCGACGTCCGTGGGCTGCCGCTCGTCCTTCGCCTCGACGTCCGGCAATGCACCACGCCGATGGTGGAGGAGCTCAAGACGATCCTCTCCCGCCACCGAGGGCACGTGCCGGTTCAACTCGAGCTGGTCGGGCCCGAGCGCACCACCGTGTTCCGGCTCGGGGACGACTTCCGCGTCTCCCGCCGCCCCGGGCTCTTCGGCGAGCTGAAGTCCCGCTTCGGACCGGATGCCGTCGCAGAGCGTGCGGCCGTCGCGGCCACATGACACGGGTTGAGGGGGGACGCCTGGCTCAACCGGGGGACGGGAGGCCCCGGGAAACCCCGCAGGAGTGACTAGTCCTCCTGTGCTCGCCGATCTGACGCCAGCGTGCTATGTACCGCATCGGTTTCTCGGCCGAAACTTTCATGAGCAGCACCGTGTACGGAGGCGTCCGTGACGAGCGCGAAGGCCGGGTTCGCAGCGGCCAGGGGGCGGCTGCGCGCCGCGCTGGCCGCTGCGTGCGCACTCGCGCTCCTCACGGTCGCGCCACCCACGAGCGGGACCCCTGCGACGGGCGCATCCGCGGTCTCGACCGTGGTCGACCCTGCGGTCACGGCCAGCATCCAGGCAGATGGCGCCGCTGACGTCATCGTCCAGGCGACGCCGGGCGCCGTGGGCGCCGTTGCGACGGCGGTCGTGGCCGGCGGGGGAGAGGTCGGCATCGCCCTCCCGCTCGTCGACGGCTTCGCGGCCAGGGTCACCGCCGCTTCCCTCGAACGGCTGCTGGCTCTCGGGCCGGAGGCCGTTCGGGCGGTGACCCTCGACGGCGCCGTCCGCTTCGACCACGTCCCCGGTGACGGCGAGGCGTTCTCGGACTCCTCCTTCGTCGAGACGATCGGCGCCGACGTGCTCCACGCGGCGGGCGCCGACGGCAGCGGGGTCGGCATCGCGATCGTCGACACCGGCGTCAGCCCGGTCGGCGACCTCGACGGACGTCTGGGCGAGGGCATCGACCTGAGCGGTGAGAGCGACGGGGTCGACCGCTACGGGCACGGAACGTTCGTCGCGGGCGTCGCGGCGAGCAGCGGGGCCGCGTCGGGCGGCGAGCACGCCGGGGTGGCTCCCGGCGCGCACGTCGTCCCGGTGAAGATCGCGGGGGCGGACGGATCGGCCGACGTCTCCCAGGTCCTCGCTGCGCTCCAGTGGGTGGTCGCCTTCCGCGACGTCCACGACATCGACGTGCTGAACCTGTCGTTCGGGACGGACTCGACGCAGTCCTATCGCGCCGACCCGGTGAACTACGCGGTCGAGCGCGCTTGGGACGCGGGCATCGTGGTCGTGGTCGCTGCGGGCAACACCGGGCCCGACGCGCGGACGGTGTTCAAGCCCGCGGACGACCCGCTCGTCATCACGGCGGGGGCGACCGACTCGAACGGCACGGTCGAGCGGGACGACGACGTCGTCGCCGACTTCTCTGCGCGTGGCCCGACACGCACGAACAACCTCGCGAAGCCGGACCTCGTCGCGCCTGGCGCGCACATCATCGGCCTCCGGTCGCCCGGCTCGACGGTCGACAGCACCTTCCCGGAGGCGCGGGTCGGCGAGCACTACTTCCGCGGCTCTGGAACGTCCTTCGCGGCGGCCGCCACATCGGGGGCCGCCGCCCTGCTCCTCGAGCTGAATCCCCAGTGGACGCCCGACGACGTCAAGGGTGCTCTGCTCGATCTCGTCGCTGCCGGCCCCTCGGGCGACCGGAACGCGGACGGCCATGGAGCGCTCGACCTGCGCGGCGGGCTCAACGCCGCGCCGACACTCGACCAGAGCGGGGTCAAGCGCAGCAACGGCCTCGGGTCCCTGCAAGCATCGCGCGGCAGCCTCCGCGTCGAGCTGGGCCGGGACGGAGGAGAGCGCGAGAGGGGCGAGCGGGAGAGGGGCGAGCGTGAGAGAGGCGAGCGGGAGGAGGACGACCGCGAGCGGGCGAACCACGGAGAGGGCAACTCCGACAGGCTCGACGGCGAACGAACGTTCCGTGACCGCCGATTCGACGCGAGGGCCTTCACGCGGCATGGGTGGGACGCCGCTGACTGGAGCGGCACCCAGTGGTGGG
>JBOHEE010000449.1:0-6843 GCA_050700895.1 Nitriliruptorales bacterium
GCGTAGGCCTTCACGGTCCGCTCGGTCACGCCGAGCTCCTCGCCGATCTCGTTGTTCGTCAGTCCCTCGGCCATGAGCTCGAGCACCTGCTGCTGGCGCGGGGAGAGGTGCGGGCCCGTCTCGACCCGCGGGATCTCGAGGACCATGGTCGCGTCCTCGTCCTGGGCCGCCGCCGCCGGATCCTCGAAGACCGCCTCGACCGGTCCGAAGCTCACGCGGTCGCCGTGGCGGAGGACCCGCGGGCCGGTGAGCTCCTCGCCGTTCACCTTCGTGCCGGCGCTGCTGCCGAGGTCGGTGACGATGACCGCCCCGGTCTCCTTGCGGACGGAGGCGTGGACCCGCGAGACCCGCGGCTCGGCGAGGACGTAGGCGTTGTCCTCGCGGCGTCCGAGGGTGCCGTCGTCGTGCTCGATCGCGAGAGAACGACCCGCGAGCGGCCCGTTCTTGAAGGTCAGGGTCGGCTGGGGAACGACCTTCCTGGCCTTCTTCGGCGATTCCTCGGCCACTGCAGCCCCTTCGAGGGAACGGGACGCGCAGCCTACAGCTGCCGTTGGCGCTTCACAGCCCCGGAGCGCGCCCGCAGCTGCGAGGAACGGGACGCGCAGCCTAGAGCTGGCGTTGGCGCTTCACAGCCCCGGTGCGCGCCCGCAGCTCCGACACCACCTCGGACGTTGACCGCGCCTGGCCGATGTCGAGCTCTTTGCGATCGCCGTGGAAATCCGATCCGGCCGTCACGACGAGACCGTGGGCCGTGGCGAGGTCGTTGTAGTGCGTCCGCTGCTCGGGGCCGTGGTCGGGATGGTCCGCCTCGATGCCGGCGAGTCCGGCCGCAGCCATCTCCTCGATCGTCTCCGCCGTGATGCCGGCGTCCGAGGGCCCGTACAGACCGGGATGGGCGAGGACGGCGGCGCCGCCGGCCGCAGTGACGAGACGGACGCAGGTGACGGGGTCGACGGCGTACTTCGCCACGTAGGCGGGGCCGCCGTCGTGGAGCCACCGCTCGAAGACCTCGCCGACGTCGCCCGCAGCCCCGGTCTCGACGACGGCGGTGGCGAGGTGCGGCCGGCCGATCGGCGCCTCGCCGGCGATCTCGCGCACGCGGTCGATGGTGATGCCGATGCCGAGCTCGACGAACCGGGCGACGATCTGCTCGGCCCGGCGAGCGCGCTCGCTGCCGAGCCGGTCCATCTCGGCGCCGAGCGCCTCGTCGTCGGGGTCGAACCAGTAGCCGAGCACGTGGACGCTGAAGCCGTGCTCCGCCGACAGCTCGGCGCCGGGGACGATCTCGAGACCGGTCCCTTCCGCGGCGGCCAGGGCGCGCTCCCAGGAGGCCGTGGTGTCGTGGTCGGTGACCCCGAGCCCTTCGAGACCCGCCGCCAGGGCCAGCTCGACGTTGGCCTCCGGCGTGGTCGTGCCGTCGCTGAAGACCGTGTGGGTGTGGAGGTCGAAGCCCCCGGACTGGTCGGTGGCCACGGCTACGCGAACGCGTTCACGCCGGTGAGGTGCCGCCCCAGCAGCAGCTTCTGGATCTGTGACGTCCCCTCGTAGAGGGTGGTGACGCGCGCATCGCGCAGCAGGCGCTGGACCGGGTACTCGTCGATGTACCCGTAGCCGCCGTGCACCTGGACGGCACGGTCGGCGCAGCGCACCGCCGCCTCGGTGCAGAAGAGCTTCGCCGTCGACGACTCGAGCGTGTAGCGCTCCCCCGACTCCTTCTTGACCGCGACCTTCTCGCAGAGCGCCCGCCCCGCCGTCGCGTCGACGTGCATGTCGGCGAGCATCTCCTGGACCAGCTGGTAGCTCGCGATGGGCTTGCCGAACTGCTCCCGTTCGGTGGCGTAGCGGACGCTGACCTCCAGCGACTCGCGGGCGATGCCGACGCAGGCGGAGGCGAGGGAGAAGCGGCCGTCGTCGAGCGCCGAGAGGGCGAGCTTCATCCCGCCGCCCAGGTCCCCGAGCACCGTTTCGCCGGGCACCCGCACCTCCTCGAGGAAGATCTCCGCCGTGTCGCCCGCGCGCAGCCCGAGCTTGCCGTGGATCTGCCGGCCCTCGTAGCCGGGACTGTCCTGTGGGACGAGGAAGCAGGTGATCCCGCGGTCGTCGTCGCCGTCGACCGCCCGCGCGAAGACCATCGTGACCGCGCCGACGGTGCCGTTGCTGATGAAGATCTTCTGCCCGTCGATGACCCAGTCGTCGCCGTCCCTGCGGGCCCGGCTCGTCATCTGCGACGGGTTGCTGCCCGCGCCGGGCTCGGTGAGGCCGAACGCGCCGAGCTCGCCCGCCGCGAGCCGCGGCAGCCACTCGCGCCGCTGCTCGTCGGTGCCCCAGCGCATGATGCTGCCGCCGACGAGCCCGACGTTCACCGACGTCGTGGACCGCATCGACGAGTCCGCGGCGCCGAGTTCCTCCATCACGATCTGGTAGCCGTGCGCGTCGAGTCCCATCCCACCGAGCTCCTCGGGGAAGGTGGCCCCGAGGAAGCCGACCGCGGCCATCTTCGGGATCAGCTCGGCGGGGAACGTCTCTGACCGGTCACGGTCCCGGGCCCCGGGCTTCAGCTCGCGTTCGCAGAAGTCGCGCGCCGTCTTCCGCAGCTGCTCGAGATCCGATGCGTCACCCACGGCATGTCTCCTGGAGGGGTACGTCCTCTCCCTACGCTAGTGGCCATGCCACGTGGCGAACGTCCCGTCCTCGTCGTGGGGGCGGTCGCGCGCGACGGGGACGACCGGCTCCTCGTGATCCAGCGCGGAATCGCCCCGGGCAAGGGCCTCTGGACGATCCCCGGAGGCAGGGTCGAACACGGCGAGCCCCTGTCGGTGGCGGTCGTCCGCGAGACCCGGGAGGAGACGGGCCTCGACGTCGAGGTCGTCGGGGTCGTCGGGGTCGTCGAGATCGTCGACGAGGGCTTCCACCTCGTGAGCATCGATCACGAGGTGCGCGTGGTCGGCGGTGAGCTGGTGGCCGGGGACGACGCGGCGGCGGTCGCCTGGATGAGCCGCTCCGAGCTCGAGGTGGTCGAGACGACCGACGGCCTCCTCGAGTTCCTCGACGAGCACGGCTTCGACCTCGCCCCCTGAGCGTCGCGGCCGGACGCCAGCGGTCGGGCGCGGGACGCGGCACGATGCGTCCATGGACGAACCGCTCGAGCCGCTCGAGGCGCGCGGCCGCCTCCTCGTCGCGGCGCCGGACCTCGCCGACCCGAACTTCCACCGCACGGTGGTGCTCCTCCTCGAGCACGACGACGACGGCACGCTCGGTGTGGTCCTGAATCGCCCCAGCGAGACCGCGGTCGGCGAGCTGCTGCCCGACTGGCAGCGGACGGCGGCGGATCCCGGTGTCGTGTTCGTGGGCGGACCGGTCGTGCCGAACGGGCTCATCGGCATCGCCGAGGCCACCGGTGCGGCCGACGAGGGCATCCAGCTCCCCGGCGGTCTGGAGGTCGTGGACCTCGAGCAGACGCCGGGATTGTCCGGAGCCGGCCGCCTCCGGGTGTTCGCGGGTCACGCGGGCTGGGTCGGCGGCCAGCTCGAGGCCGAGGTCATGGGCGGCTCCTGGTTCATCGTCGACGCCGAGCCGGGCGACGTCTTCAGCGCCGATCCCGAGGAGCTCTGGACCACCGTCCTGCGCCGCCAGGGCGGCGTCTTCACCACCGTCCCGGTCGATCCGTCCCTGAACTAGTGGTGGCGCAGGGAGTGCATGCCGTTCGACCGCTTCGGTTCGAGGCCCGCCGCCTCGAGGGCCGGGCGCCACACGCAGCGTCGCCGAAGCCCACCGGGTCACCGCTGGACTCGAGGCCGGCGATGAACCGTGGGCGGAGCCTCATCCGTTCCGCAACCTGCTCGCGCACGCCCTGCCCGGCGACCTCTCGGCGGATCGCAGCTGGACGGAGACGGTGACCGACCTGCCGCGCGACGATCTGATCTACGACCTCCTCCGTATACTCCGACCCCCCACCCCCCAGGAGCGCTGGTGCCGCAGGTCGAGCTGCTGTCCGCCCTCGTCTTCGACCACGAGACGTGGGACGAGGCCGCGGGCGCGATCGATCCCGCCATCCGGGTCCGGGGCGACCTCCCCGGCTACCCCCGCGCCTTCGTCGTGGACCGCGTGTACCGCGCGGCGCAGGGCTGGTACGACGAGTCCTTCGCCCTGCTCGACCCCGACGGCGAGGTCGTCCACCAGCAGGACTACGCCCGGATCAGCCTCCGCGGGCAGATGTTCGAGGACCGCTTCCGCGACGTCGTCCGGCCCGAGGCGCAGATCTCGGGCGCAGGTGACCACACGATGGTCTTCCTGATCGCCGACCGGGCGGTCGGGCGCATCCCCGACTTCATCGTCGCCCCCGACTCGACCGAGGCCGCCGGCGTCCTCGGCGACGCCCTCGAGGCGACCCTGAAGAAGAGCGCGATCGTGTGGCTGCAGATCCCCCAGCCCCGCGGCGGTTCGGTCGTGCGCCCGGCGTGGTTCGTCTACCGCGACGGGAGGGTCTTCGTCCTCACGGGTCCGGACGAGCAGGACCTCACGAACATCGACCAGGCCGAGGAGGTCACGCTCATCGCCCGGAGCAAGGAGATCCGCTCCCGGATCGGCTCCGTGCCGGCGGCGGTTCGGATCGTCGACCGCGAGAGCGACGAGTTCGACGAGATCGCCCAGCTCGGCCTCATGACGCGGCTGAACTTGCCCGACGGCATGGAGGCCGCGCTCGCCCGCTGGAAGGACTCCGCGACCCTCGTGGAGCTCACCCCCCAGACCTGAACCTTCCGTCCCGTGAGCAGGGGCGATCGAGAGGTGGTCCGGACGCTCACGAAACCGGGGTGCGGCGGCGGAGGCCGCGGACGAGGAGGGTGAGCGCGGCGCCCAGGACGGCTGCGACGGCTGCCACGATCGCTACCTGACCGAGGTCGGTGCCGCCCTCGGCGGGCCGGCTGACGGCGCGCACCTGCTCGAGCTCACCGACGGGGGCGCGCCAGACGAGACTCGCGCCGTCGACCTCGTCGGCGTCGTGCTCGATCACCTCGCCGGGCAGGGTGAGGCGGAGGTCGTAGCGGACGAGCTCGTCTCCGCGCTCCGCGAGCAGCCGCTCCAGGTCGTCGGCGTCGAAGGCGAGCCCCTCCCCCTCGGCGCCCGGCGCCGTCGGCGGGATGAGCCCTGCGTCGGCGGTGAACTCGAGTCCGCCCCCATCGTGCTGGACGAGCCGGACGTCCTCGAGAACGCGCGGGTCCTCCTCGTCGAGCCCGGCGTGGAGGTCGTCGACCAGCGCCGTGAGCTCGCCCGGGTCGGCGAAGTCGGCGCGCAGCCGCACCACGAGCCCGCCATCCTCCTCGTCCTCGGTCTCGACCGTCCAGGAGGAGTTGCGCTCGCGAACCTCCCGGAGACCCGCGAGCACGTCCACCCCCGCGTCCGACAGGAGCTCCCGGAGTTCGGGGTCGAGGCCGACGGCGAACTCGAACGTGCCGGCACCGGCCGTGTCGACGCGCACGTCGGCCGCGAGCCGGAGCTGGCACGCGGGCAGCAGCGCGACGAGGCCGAGCAGGAGGGCGAGAGAGGGGCGCACGCGGGCGCACGGTACCCTGCAGGGCGATTCCGCGAATCCATCCGGAGGCCGCGCGTGCCCACGTCGGAGCAGGTGCTCGAGGCGCTGAGCGGCGTCCGCGAGCCCGAGATCGGCCAGCCGATCACCGACCTCGACGTCGTCCGCGACGTCGCCGTCGACGGCGGGGCGGTGACCGTCGAGCTGCAGCTCCTCTTCCCCGGCGGCCATCGTCAGGAGGAGCTCGTCGGCGCGGTCCGCGAGGCGGTCGGCGCCCTCGACGGCGTCGACGACGTGCGCGTCGGCATCAACGTCATGCCCGAGGACGAGCGCCAGGCCCTGTCGCGGCAGCTCCGCGCGCAGCGCGGACAGACCGGCATGTCGACCCGCGACGACGAGAGCGTGTTCGCGAAGGCCGGGATCAAGACGAAGGTCATCTCGATCGCGTCCGGCAAGGGCGGGGTCGGCAAGTCCTCGGTGACCGTCAACCTCGCGGCGGCGCTCGCCGACGAGGGCTACTCGGTCGGGGTGCTCGACGCCGACATCTACGGCTACTCGGTGCCGCGGATGCTGGGGGTCGAGGGACGCCCGATCGGGTTCGAGGGTCTCGTCATGCCCCTCCGCGGCCACGGCTGCAAGGTCATCTCGATCGGGTTCTTCCTCCCCGACCCGGACCGGCCGGTGATGTGGCGCGGGCCGATGCTCCACCGCGCCCTCCAGCAGTTCCTCAACGACGTCTGGTGGGGCGACCTCGACTTCCTCCTGTGCGACCTTCCGCCGGGGACCGGCGACATCGCGATCTCGCTCGGTCAGATGCTGCCGAACGCGGATCTCGTCGTCGTGACGACACCGCAGGTCGTCGCGCACAAAGTGGCGGCTCGCGCCGGGCAGATGGCGGAGGAGACCGGCATGCAGGTCGCCGGGGTCATCGAGAACATGGCGACGTTCGTCTGCCCCGACTGCGGCTCGGCACACGAGCTCTTCGACAGCGGCGGCGGCAAGGAGGTCGCGGCGGCGCTCGACGCCGACCTCCTCGGGTCGGTCCCGATCGACCCGAGGATCCGCGAGGGCGCGGACCGCGGCGTGCCGATCGTGCTCGGGGACCCCGAGACGCCTGCTGCGCAGGAGCTGCGCCGTGTGGCCGTCGACCTCGCAAAGCGCACCCGGTCCGTGGTCGGCAAGTCGCTGCCGATGGTCGGCTCGTCCTAGCTAGGAGGGTGGTGTTCACCGTGGTGTGCGGCTGGGCGAGGACAGATCGTCATCTGGCAAGGCGCGGCGAGCGCCGCGCAGCAGCGCTGCGCAAGCGAGTCCGCAAC
>JBOHEE010000450.1:0-6945 GCA_050700895.1 Nitriliruptorales bacterium
ACGACCGCAGCCCCGGCCCCCGACCGCACCTCGTCGAGCAGCACGTCCACCAGGTCCGCGGAGGCGGCGTCGAGCGCGGCGTGGGCCTCGTCGAGCAGCAGGAGGTCCGGCCGTAGCAGCAGCGCCCGGGCGATCTCCGCGCGGCGCACCATGCCGCGCGAGCAGCGGGAGACCAGCCGGTCCCCCGCCCCGGCGAGCCCCACGACCTCGAGCACGTGCCCGACCTCGCTGGCGGCTCCGTTGCGGCCTGCCCCGAGCAGCCGCAGGTTCTCCACCAGCGAAAGCGACGGATGGAGGGCCGCCTCGTGCGCGAGGTAGGCGATGCGGCCGCGCAGCGGCGGCGGCACCGGTCCGAAGATCTGCGCCCCGAGGATGTTCAGCTCGCCTGCCGTCACCGGCAGGAGCGTCGCGAGGACTCGCAGCAGGGTGGTCTTGCCGGTCCCGTTCGGGCCGACCAGCCCGATCACGTCGCCCGCGCGGAGTCGCAGGCTCACGTCGTCGAGGATGCGGGCGGTGCCGAGGGCGACCGAAACCGAGCGCAGCTCGGCGACGTCGGCCGCCCCGCCCCCGTCAGCAGAGCGAGGGCGGGACGAGATGCGCGGGCTCGCGGCGGTCGTCGACACGGCAGGACGATCCGGGTTGTGGAAGGGGCGTGCGCCGCGATGCTACGCGACGGTCGTAGACGGCGCAGCCGACGACGCGCCGTGAGGTCACGGTGAGCCCGGATAGGTGAAGGTGCGCAGGATCTCGTGGCCCGGCGTGACGAGCCGGGCGCGGCGGATCCGTCCGAGCTCGTCGAGCCAGAGCGTGCCGAAGATCCGCGAGCCGGGCAGGTAGAAGGCGAGTCCGGGCTCGTCGCCGGGCAGCGGACGGACGTCTGCGACGCGGCCGCGCCCGTAAGGGTCGAGGTCCATGAGCTGGTCGCCGGTGAGCGTTGCGCCGGCCGGCGCCTCACCGGGCGCTGGCGGATCGGGGAACCGCGCTGGGGGGCTGCCGGGGCCGCTCGAGGTGACCTCCTGGAGGTAGAGGCGGTCGACGCCGCGCATGACGGCGACGGTGCGGTCCAGCAGTTCGGGCCGCGACTCGCGGGCCGGCCACCACAACGTCGCGTGGTAGGTGCCGCCGACCCATCCGGGCGCCTCGGCGTCCACGGTGAGCTCCGTGACGCCCGCCGGAAGTGGCAGCTCCTGGGTGAAGCAGCCGGCGCCGCAACCGCGCGGCCGCAGGTCGAGCTCCCGCCCGTCGGGCAGCCGTGCGGTGAGGTCCGCATGGGTGCCGGGCAACCCGCCAGAGGGGGCGAACACGAGCACGTCGAGGCGGCCGTCGCCGGCCGCGACCCCCACGGTGAGCTGTCCGGCGAGCCCGGCGTCGCGCGCGACCGGCCCCTCGATGGGCGGCGGGCCGAGGAGGGCCTCCGCGGGAGCCGACGGGACCGGAGGGGCGATGTTCACGAGCATCGCCGCCGCCGTGACGGCGACGACGACCGACGTCGCCTCGGCGGTGATGATCCGCGGCCTGACGCTCGGCACGGCAGCGTGAAGCCGCGGGCGGGCGGCCGCGGCCAGACCGAGCGCGACCGCGAACGCCCCGGTCTTCACGACGATGACGCGCCCGTACGTGGTCGCCCAGACGTCCCGCCAGCCACCGAGCAACTGGAGCGCCGACACCGCGCCGGCCGTGGCGAGGATCACGACGAGGACGATGGCCAGGCGCGCGTACTGGCGCATCGGCCCGAGGAGGAGGGTCCGGTCGGTCGGCGAGGTCCGCAGCCAGATCGCCACGGCGAGCACGAGCACGCCGGCCCAGAGCGAACCCGCGAGGAGATGCGCGAGGTCGACGACGGCCCCGAGGACGCCGGCGGCAGCGGCGGCGTGGCCGTGGGAGGCCCACACCCCCGCCGCTCCTCCGGCCAGCAGCAACGCGGGCCACACCGTCGCGGTGAGGCCGGCGGCGACCGCCGCGGCCGCGAGCAGGGCCACGCCCGCCGTCAGGAGGCTGCCCTGCGGCGTCGCGGTCGCCGCTCCGGCTCGGAGCAGGACCGCTCCCGTGGCGGCCAGCAGACCCAGGCGGGCGAGGAGACGAGGCCCGAGTGGCACTCGGCGAGCGCCGAAGAGATGTTCGGCGAGGAGCGCGCCCCCGGCGCTGGCGAGCCCGGCGAAGAAGAGCCAGCTCGCGACCACCCCCCACCACGGGATCGCGGCGGCGCCCCGCTCCTCCGCAGCGAGCTCCCCCACCGCCCCCGCACCGGCGGCGAAGGCGAACTCCCCGGACGACTCGTGCCCGTCGACGGCCGAGACGACGTGCCAGGAGACCGTATACACGTCGGGCGGCAGGTCGGTCGGTGTGTCCACGACGGCGACCTGGCCGCCGTCGGTCAGGCGGGGTGGCGGGATGGCCACGGGGCGTCCGTCGCGGCCGCGCAGGTCGAAGCGGACGACCTCTGCGATCGGCTCCGTGGCCTGCAGCGCGATCCGCGTCGGGGGAGCGTCGAGTCGCGCGCCGTGCGGCGGGTCGCTGTCGACCAGGAAGGCGTGCGCGCGGGCGGGCCCGGCGACGAGCGAGATCGCCGCGACGGCCGTGACAGCGAGCAGTCCCCAGCATGCGACGCACGGGCCGTAGCGACGGATCGCAGGGGCGAGGGCCCACCGTCCCTCTGTCGGGTCGGCTCGCGTTCGACGCGCCCGACGGTCGCCGCGATCCTCACGGTCGTCCATGGTGGAGGGCCGCCCCGCCGCCCTCAACGGCCCCTGGTGGCGATGCTCACCCCCACCAGGGCGAGGACGATGCCGCCGAACTGGCCGATGACGTGGTGCTGATCGAACGGCAGGAGCACGACGCCGAGGCGCGCGCCGAGGCTGCCCGTGAGGAACAGCACGAGGCCGAGCACGGCCGCGCCCCAGCCGATGCGCTTGCGCCAGGTGCGCGCGGCCCTGGCCTTGGGATCGGGGCGCTTCGCGCGGCGGATCCGTTGCGGGCGGACGGGTGTCCTACGGTCGGGCATCGATCGTTTCTCCTCGCTCGTCCCGGTCGTCGACACGTTCTGCGGGCGGCGGCTCTGCCGACGGTCGCCACGCGCGCCCTGGTCGCTGCCACGCGCGCCCTGGTCGCTGCCACGGGCGCCGGATGAGCAGCCAGGCGGTCAGCGCCGCGAGCGTGGCCAGGACGGTCCACTGCGAGCCGGTGAGCTCCAGGTAGCGGCGGTCCTCGCGCAGGAAGTCGGTCGCCAAGCGAGAGATGCCGTAGCCGTAGGCGAACACGGTGACGAAGAAGCCGTCGAAGCGCGTCCGGCGCTCGAGCACCACCAGCAGCGCGAACAGCACCGTGCCGGTGATCACGTCGAACAGCGCCGTCTGGTACACGGCCTCGGCGAAGCAGCCCTGGGTCGGCGCGAGCCCCGCCCCGGACGGGTAGGGCTGCGGCGGCACGAAGCCGTACGAGTTGGTCGCCTCGACCCACCAGTTGCCGGTGCAGCGCCACGCCAGCGGGAAGCCGGACGCGGGCGCGCCGATGTGGTCGCCGATCGCGAGGTCACCGAGGCGGCCGATCGCGAGCCCGGCGGCGAACGCCGGGGCGGCGGAGTCCATGAGCAGCGCCGTGCGGTAGCCGCGCCGGCGGATCAGCGGCAGCGCGGCGATCACGCCGCCCGTGATCCCGCCGAGGAGCGTGAGGCCGCCGTGCCACACCGTCAGGATCTGCAACGGGTCGCGTGCGTACACGTCGAGATGGTTGGCGACGAAGAACAGCCGCGCGCCGACCAGCACGCCGATGCCGACGCGGAACAGCACGTCCTGCACCGCCTGGGAGACGTCGGCGACATCGGCGCCCAGACCCCGGGCCCGAGCGCGGCGGATCATCAGCCACCCGCCGACGAGGAACCCGGCGGCGATGCCGATGCCGTGGGGCGAGATGGCGAGGTCGCCGACGACCGGGATGCGCTCGAGGATCGGCCACTGCAGGACGGCGAGGATCACGAGGTCTCCTGGCGAGCACGGGCATGAGGACCGACGCTGCTACGACAGACGGGTAGCATACCGACGTACTACGAACCTGTAGCACGTCGCGGCTCGGAGCGCACCGAGCGGTGAGCACCGGAGGCAGCGTGAAGATCCTGGGAATGTGCATCAACAAGAAGGTGGTTGCCAGCGTCGCCGTGGCCGGTCTGGGCATCTGGTGGCTGGCGCCCGCAGCGATCGCGGCCGCCCTGCCGTTGCTCATCCTCGCGATCTGCCCGCTGTCGATGCTGTTCATGATGAAGGCCATGAACATGGCCGGCCAGCAGCAGGGTCAGCAGAGCCAGGAGACGTCGGCGCCACCGGCCGCGGGTACATGAACATCATCTCCATCTCGAACGTGACGAAGACGAGCGCGACCACGTCGTAGTGGGCGTGGAAGCGGCCCCAGGCGTGCGTCGGCGGCTGGGTCCCACCGAGGAACGGCACCTGCGCCGGCTCCGGCAGCCGGGCCGGTTCACCGAGCGAGCCCAGCCACCGCACCAGGACCGTCGCGCCCAACGCGGCCAGCACGACGGCCAGCACGCCACCGAGCGCGGCCAGCGTCGCGCCCTCCGGCCGGGAACAGACGTCGCTGGCCAGTGACCCTCCGAGCCGCTCGCGATGCCTGGACCGTGGCGACACCGCCCACCGGTCCGTGGTCCTACAGGCCTGTCGGAACAAGCCGCAACCCGCGTGCGTTCATCAGGCATGGCCGACGTCCGGCTCGTCGCAGGGGTCGCGCTGCTCGCGGTCACGGCCGTCGCCTGCGGCGCAGGGTCATCCGCACGTCCCGCCGAGGCCGACACAGCGCTGGCCGCTGCCGCGACACGGGCCGGCGACCCGCTGCCCGACGCGGAGCTCGCCCGGTTGGGTGAGCCCGGCACCCTGCGGATGTCATCGCTTCGCGGCAAGCCGAGCGTGGTCAACTTCTGGGCGACCTGGTGCCCGTTCTGCGTCGACGAGATGCCCGAGTTCGAACGTGTCCACCAGGAGGTCGCCCAGGACGTCCGGTTCGTGGGCATCGACCTCGAGGACCGCGACGATCTCGCCCTGAAGCTCGCCGAGGAGACCGGGGTGACCTACGAACTCGTCACGGACCCCGACGGGACCTACTTCAGGGCGATCCGGGGACGGGGCATGCCGACCACGCTGTTCGTGGACGCCGACGGATCGATCATCCACCACCAGGTCGGGCCGATGACCGGCGAGCAGCTGCGGGCCTTCATCGACGAGCTTCTCCTCGGCGGCTGATGCGGGCGAGTCGATGCCGCCAGAGCCGGTCACGGCCGGGCCGCCGGCCACCGTGGGTCCTCTCCTACGTGGCTTCTCCGACCGGCAGCCGCGACTGCTCTTCGAGTTCGAGGCGGCGTTCCCGGTGGGTGTTCCACGCGAGGGTGGCGAGCAGGGCCGCTGCGGCGAGCGGCAGGAGGTAGCTGCGGACCGCCAGGAGAGCGACCGTGAACTGCGCCCCGATCGCGAGCGCGACGGTGGGCACGCAGCAGGCGAACCCGGTAAGGAACGCGGGCAGCGCACCGAGGAGCCCGGTGAAGGTGCTCGTCCGGCACACCCGCACGCGGCGCACGTAGAGCACCGCGACGGCGACGTTCGCCGCGACGAGCGCGGCCAGCGCGAGGCCGACGGCGATGTTGACCGGGGCGACCAACAGGGTCAGCCAGGGGGCGGGTCGGATTGCGGCGATCGGCTCGAACGAGAACGGGGCGATCTGGTCGAACAGCCGCGAGGCCCAGCCGTCGACGAGCTGGACGCTCGGACCGATGGTCCGCCGGCCGGGCGAGACGACGAGCTGCTGGATCGCCAGGAGGTAGAGGGCAAGGTAGGCGAGCGTCACGGCGGCCACGGTGCGCGGGTAGCTGCGCACCGCTTCCCTGGTGAAACGCAGCGTGCGAGCGGCGAGAGCCGTCACAGCACGACCTCGGAGTCGGGGAAGAACGCGAGCCAGGCGAACCACATCACGTCGTAGGAGACGAGCCGCTCGAGCGGCCGGGTCCCGGAGCCGGACAGGGGCTCGCCGGCCGCGTCGAAGACGGTGCCGGTAGCCTCGTCGCGATAGGTCGCGCCGTCCCCGGTCGGACTGAGCCGGACGTCCTTGCCGCTGTGACGGCCGAGGAACGCGCGGCCCTCGTCGTGGGCGGGGTCGTGGACGACGACCACCGAGTCGTCGCCGAGCCGCGTCGCGACGACGGACTCGTCCCGAACCGTCTCCTTGCGTACGGCGAGCCGCGCGTCCCGACGCTTCACCCCGATGACGACCTCCTTCGGCGGGAGACGGTCGTCCTCGTGCATCACGGGGAAGAACAGCCCCGAGTCGGGCTCGTAGTAGCCGCCGAGGGGCCGGTAGGAGCCGTAGGGGTCGCGGCCGTAGTCGCGGATCGCGCCCGTGTCGGTGGACAGCACCTGGGTGCGCGGGTGCCGCTGCCGCCAGCTCCCCCAGGTCGTCCAGTCCAGCGGCACCTCGACCAGCTCCGTGCCGCGGGCGGGGCCGTCGATCGCGGTCGCGAGGATCTGCGGCCACTGGCTGTCGGTCTGCCGGTCGTACATCAGCAGGTTGGAGTTCACGAGGTTGCCCGAGGTCCCGAACGTGAAGGGCTCCCCGCCCGGGGCGGTGCCACGGAAGCCGACGGTCGAGCCGGTGAGCGGGCAGTAGGTCACGCTGAGCGGGCCGTCGGGGAAGGCGTCGTTCACGATCTCGTGCCAGACCAGGACCAGCTGCGGGTAGGCGCGCACCTCACCCTCGTGGACGATCCCGAACACGACGTCGTCATCGACGAGGAAGTCCGCCTCGTCGGCGGCCACGAACGCCGGCTCCTCGATCGGCGGGATGCCGTCCTTGGGCGGCCCGCCGGAGCGGATGTTCGCGGCGAACTCGTCGAGACGGTCGCCGGGGGGCGGGGCAGCCCGCGAGGGTCCTGTCGTGGGGGCAGCGCCGCCGGCC
>JBOHEE010000451.1:0-5225 GCA_050700895.1 Nitriliruptorales bacterium
CGACGAGCACGGTCGCCGCCAGCGCGGCCGCGGCGGTGAAGCGCATGCGCCCTCCTCGACGTCTCGACCGTGGGAATCCGCAGGGCACGGGCGGGCATTCCCGGGAAGAGGCGTCCGGCGACGCGGGTTCCCTCGAGGCAAGCGACCCGGATCGAAGGAGGAGCGGACCGTGCCGAAGGCCGTGTGGAAGGGGGTCGTGCTCGCGGAGAGCGACGACATCGGGGAGCGGCCGGTCCCGTGGTGGGGGCTCGCTGGCGGACTCTTCGCGCTCGCGGCGGTCGCGCTGGAGGTCGTGGGGAGCGCGTGGGCGAACTCCCCGGCGCCCGAGGCGGTGGCGGCCCTCGTCCCCCTGGCGTGGCCGCCGCCGGCTCGCGTCGCCTGGTGGCTCGCGGTGGCGGGAGCGACCGGCTTGTTCCACCTCGGCATGGCGAGGGCCGGTCACCGGCGACGGCCGGTCGTGGCGGGTCTGACGGTCGCGCTGTTCACGGCGTTCGCGGTCGGGATCGCCCTCGGCGCGGAGTGGGCGACGTGGCACTGAGCGCGAGCGGCGACCAGCAGGCCTGGCGGGAGCTACGGTCCGATCCCTGAGCCACCCGAACCCGAGCATCGGGAGCCCCCGGTGAGTGACTACAACTACGAACGCTTCGACGCCTACGTGCGCGACGGCGGAGAGCAAGCGGAGTTCGCGGCCTTTCCCGGGTGGCTGCACGTCGGCGAGCCTGCGCCCGACGCGACGCTCACCCGCCTCGCCGACGGCGAGGAGGTCCGGCTCTCCTCGCTCTGGGCCTCGGGCAGGGCCGTGCTGGAGTTCGGATCCTTCACCTGACCGTACTGCGCCGCAGAGGGTCCTCTGCTCGACGCCGCGGCGGGACGGCATCCCGACTGCAACTGGGTGTTCATCTATACCCGCGAGGCGCATCCGGGTGAGCACCTGCCCGCGCACCGCACCTTCGACGACAAGCTCGCGGCCGCGCAGCGACTCCGGGACGAGTTCGGCATCAGCCGACCGATCCTCGTCGACGACCTCGACGGCACCGTGCACCGCGCGTACGGGCTCATGCCGAACATGACGTGGGTGATCGCCCGCGGCGGGCGCATCGCCTACAAGGCCGAGTGGACGAGCGCCGCGAACGTGGAGGCGTTCGTCGAGCGGTTCGCGACCGCCCGCAACGAGCGGCGGCGCGGCGCCGCCCGCGCCCCCTACGTCACCGAGCAGCTCGAGTACCGCGACGTCGACCGGCAGCTCTTCTACCGCCACCTCGAGGAGCGCAACGGTCCCCGGGCCCTCGCCGAGTTCAAGGAGGCCGAGCGCATCTGGGTGGCGCGGGGGTGAGCACCGAGCGCCTCACCTTCCCGGGGAGCACCGGCGCGACGCTCGCCGGTGTCCTCCACCGGCCGGAGGGCGACCCCAAAGGCAGCGTCCTCCTCGCGCACTGCTTCACCTGCTCGAAGGACCTCCACACGATGACCCGCCTGGCGCGCGGGCTCGCGGAGGCCGGCTACGCCGTGCTGCGGTTCGACTTCACCGGGATCGGCGAGAGCGGCGGCGACTTCTCGAAGAAGACCGTGTCGAACAACGTCCGTGACATCGTCGCCGCCGCGACCGCTCTCATCCAGCGCGGCTTCGGTCCCTGCGGCCTGCTCGGCCACAGCCTCGGCGGCGCGGCGGTCCTGCTCGCCGCGCACCGCCTGCGCACGGTCCGGTCGGTCGCGGTCCTCGGGGCACCCTCGACGCCCGCGCACGTCCGCAACCTCTTCATCGAGCACGAGGAGGCGATCCGTCGCGAGGGCGAGGCGGTCGTGGAGATCGCGGGCCGGGCCTTCCCCGTGTCCCTCGGCTTCCTCGACGACCTCGACCGCCACGACGAGGCGGGAGAGCTCGCGCGGCTCGGCCGACCCCTGCTCGTCCTCCACGCCGTCGACGACGAGACGGTCCCCTTCAGCGAGGGCGAGCGGATCTACGCATCCGCGGAGCACCCGAAGGGCTTCGTCCCGCTCGTCGGGACCGACCACCTTCTCACCTCGAAGGCGGCGGCCGAGGCCGCCCTCGGGCTCGTGCGGGCCTGGTTCGACACGACGCTCTGAGCGGGGCAGCCTGAGTCCGTCCCCTGGAACGGAGCCCCGGGGTGTTCGTTCTCGTACCGACCCCGCAGCCAGCGGGACGGGGGCGAGGCTCGACTGCGGGAGGAAGCGCGATGTCCGAGGACGAGGGCGGACCGGGACCGCTGACGTTCGAGGAGTTCCGGCGCTCGTTCTACTACGGGTCCCGGACCGACATGCAGTTCAAGTACCTCGCACGGATGTCCGACGAGGACGCCGCCGACGCGATCACGGCCATCCTGAAGGCGCTCGGCGAGGCCTTCGACACCGGCGACTGGGAGTCGGTGCGGCGCGCCGCGTTCCTGGCGCAGGTCGCCGGCTACGAGCCACCCGAGCCCGTCGAGCCGGAGTTCGACGACGCCCCCTTTCAACCCCTCGACGGTCCCCTGAGCAGAGTGGATCTCGCGCTCGTGTCCGCGGGCGGGGTCTTCCATCCCGACGCCGACCCGATGGGGCCGGACGGGCCGTCCCAGGAGGAGGTCCCGCCCCGCATCCAGGAGTTCCTGAAGGGCACCCCGAGCCTCACCGAGATCCCCGGCGACGTGCGGGTCGAGGAACTGAGCGCCCGCCACCCCGGCTACGACGCGCTGTCCGCACAGCGTGACCCCAACACGGTCTTCCCGCTCGAACCGCTCCGCGAGCTCGAGCGCGACGGACGGGTCCGCCTCGCCCCGACCCACTACACGTTCGTGGGCGCCACCTCGCAGCTCCGCCTGCGCGACCGCGTCGCGCCGGAGTGGGCGCAGCGGCTCAAGGAGGCCCAGGTGGGCGCGGCGCTGCTCGTCGCGACCTGACCGGTCTGCCACGGGTCGGTCGGGCTCGTCGCGCGTGCCTTCGAAGAGGCGGGGATCCCCACAGTCTCTGTCTTCGTGCGTTCCTTCCGCCACGTCGCCCGGAGGCTGCGGGTCCCGCGGGTCGTCATCACCCCGCACCTCATGGGGCGGACCGTCGGGCCGGTCGGCGACCGCGACCGCCAGCGTGAGGTGGTCACGGCGGCGCTCGAGCTCCTCGAGAAGGCGACGGAGCCCGAGACCGTCGTCGAGCTCTGAGCCGAGGAACGGTCAAACGCGATGGACTGGATCGTCCACTGGTTCATGCTCCCGGTGTGCGTCGGCATCGCGAGCGTGGCGATGTTCAGCGGCATCAGTGACGGAATGCCGCGGGTTGACGATCGGGTTGCCGTCCCGATGAGCGAACCGCACGCCGAACGCCCGGGCCGTACGGGGCGCTCTGCCGTCGCCGCCGGCCTTCTCGCCACCGTCGCCCTCGGCGCGCTGTGGGCGGTCCTCGCCGCGGTCCGTCCGGGGGTCACCTTCCACCTCGCCCCGACGATCCTCGCCGGCGCCTACGCGTGGCTGCGATGGCTCGACGAGCCGCCGCCATCGGCCACCGGTGCGCTCGGGACGGTCGTGCTCGGTGCGGTGTTCGCGATCGCCGAGACGTTCGCGCTCGCCGGCGTGGGATGGCTCGAGGGCCCGGCGCTCGTCGGCGGCAACGCGCTCGGGGAGTCGATCATCGCGGTCGCGGTCGGAGCCTTCCTCGCAGCCGCGCTCGTCCTGCGGCGGTCCAGCACACACGACCGCACGGGGTGAGCGATGGCGGAGCGAGCGGAGCGAGCGGAGACGTCGAGGCGGGTCGGTCGTGGCGTCGGGGCGGTCCTCGTCGCGGTCGGCGCCGCGTCCCTCCTCGTCTACGCGTCGTCCTTCCTGACGAGCCCCGCGGTGAACGAGGGTGAGGCGGTGGCGGTCCCGAACCCGAACCAGGTCTACGACCCGGTCGCCGCCGGGGAGGAGCTGCCGCCCGGCTACCGCCCGGTGACGAGCCGCGACCGGATCCGCCCGATCTACGCGCCGCGGTTCCGCACCCCGGCGGAGACCGACTGGCCCGATGACACGCTCGTCCTCGGCGTGTCGCTGGACGGCGAGTCGAAGGCCTACCCGATCCGGACCCTCAACCGGCGCGAGATGGTGCTCGACCGGCTCGGTGGCACGCCGATCCTGGCCACCTGGTGACCACTGTGCTCCACGGCGATGGTCCATCGCCGCGAGATCGACGGGGAGGAGATCGTCCTCGGCAACCAGGGCGACCTCTACCTGCGCGCGATGACCTGGTGGGACCACGGGACGGGGTCCGTGTGGAGCCAGCCGCGCGGGGAGGCCATCCTGGGGCCGCTCGAGGGAACCCGTCTCGAGCTCCTGCCCTCGACGCTGACGACGTGGAGCACGTGGCTGCGCGACCATCCCGACACGCTCGCCCTCGACGCCGAGGGCGGCGCCGCCGGCTTCCGCGTGGAGGACACGGTCCTGGTGGTCGAGATCGGACCGCACCCGGTCGCCTACCCGGTCCCGGAGGTCCAACGGGCCGGCGGCGTCGTCAACGACCTTCTCGGCGACGTGCCCGTCGCCGTGGTGGTGGATCCGGACGACCCAGGTGCGTGGCGGGTGTTCTCCCGCGAGGTGGGAGGAGAGACCGTTGAGCTGTCGTGGGAAGGCGGGACGTTGCGTGATGCGGTGACCGGCGCCACGTTCCACCCGTCTCTCGGCACCGTCCGCGACGGGCCGCTCGACGAGGATCTCCTGCCCCTGCCCGCGTTCACCGCATTCGGCCGCGACTACCACAACCACTTCCCCGACGGGCGACTCTGGTCGCCCGAGGCGAGACCGTGAGCGACCAGCCGATCGCCGACCACGCGCTCCTGTCGGACTGCCACTCGGGCGCGCTGGTGGACAAGCGTGGCTCCGTGGAGTGGTGGTGCGTCCCGCGGTTCGACTCGCCGTCGGTGTTCGCGCGCCTGCTCGACGACGAACGCGGCGGCCACTTCGCGCTCACCCCTGCCGACGTCGTCGACGTCGCGCGCCGCTACGACGGCGACTCGCTCGTGCTCGTGACCACGTTCCGGACCCGTACGGGCACGGTGGAGCTGACCGACGCGCTCGCGCTTGCCGAGGGACTCCGAGCGCACGACCTGGGGCGCGGCTCACCGCACGCACTCCTGCGGAGGGCGCGGTGCGTGGACGGCGAGGCGGCGGTTCGCGTCGAGTTCGTGCCGCGGTTCGAGTACGGCCTCACGACGCCGATCGTGCGCGCCGTCGAGGGCGGCGTGACGGCGCGCGGCGGGCCGACGG
>JBOHEE010000452.1:0-6185 GCA_050700895.1 Nitriliruptorales bacterium
GCCTTCGCCGAGGCCGACGAGGAGTCCGGCACCGAGACGCCCGAAGAGGCGCCGGAGGGCTCCGCCGGGGCGCGGGCGTCCGCCACCGAGACGACCGGCGAGGTCGACGAGGCCGTCACGGTCGAGGGCGAAGAGCCCGAGGAGGCCGGGGAAGAGGCCAAGGAGGCCTGAGGCCTCCCGACTCCTGACGCCCGCCGTGCGTGATCGGGACCACTGTGTTCCTCGTGGGCCTCACCGGCGGCATCGGCAGCGGCAAGAGCACCGTCGCCGAGATGTTCGCCGAACGCGGTGCCGAGGTCGTCGACGCGGACCAGGTGGCGCGCGAGGTCGTCGAGCCCGGGACGCCGGGCTTCTCCGCGGTGGTCGCGCGCTTCGGCGACGAGGTCGTCACGCCCGGCGGTGACCTCGACCGGGCGCGTCTCGCCGAGATCGTCTTCGGCGACGAGGAGGCGCGCAACGACCTGAACGCGATCGTGCATCCGCTCGTCGGGGAGCGCATCGCCGCCCGCCTGGGGGAGCTGCGCCAGCGGGAGGGGGTGGTGGTCGTCGACGTGCCGCTGCTCGTGGAGGCGGGCGTCGACCGCGGGTACGAGGCGATCGTGGTCGTGACCGCCCCCGAGGACACGCGGGTCGCGCGGGTCGTCGAGAGCCGCGGGATGACCACGGACGAGGCACGGGACCGGATCGGATCGCAAGCCAGCGACGACGAGCGCATCGCCGTCGCCACCCATGTCGTCGACAACGCCGGCGACCTCGACGCGCTGCGTCAGGCGGTCGACGGCGTGTGGCGCGACCTCGTCGAACGCGCCCGAGCGGGCGAGGGCGGGACGTGACCGACCGCGCGGGCATCTGCTCGCTCGCCATCGACCTCCCGCTCCCGCTGTTCTCGGCGGTCACGGTTGGTTCAGCGGCGAGCGCCTCGACCCCGACGGAGCGTGACACACCCCGGAGGTACCCTCCGGGCATGCCTGGATTCGCCGTCACGAGCGACTTCGCCCCTGCCGGTGACCAGCCCCACGCGATCGAGGCCATCGCCGACGGGATCCTCGGCGGCGAGAAGGCCGTCACCCTCCTCGGCGCCACCGGCACGGGGAAGACGTTCACCGCGGCGAAGGTCATCGAGCGCGCGCAGCGGCCCACGCTCGTCATCGCGCCGAACAAGACCCTCGGCGCGCAGCTCGCGAACGAGTTCCGCGAGTTCTTCCCGAAGAACGCGGTCGAGTACTTCGTCTCCTACTACGACTACTACCAGCCGGAGGCGTACATCCCGCAGACCGACACCTACATCGAGAAGGACGCGACGATCAACGACGAGATCGAGCGTCTCCGCCACCGCACCACGATGTCATTGCTGTCGCGGCGCGACGTCGTCGTCGTGGCGTCGGTCTCCTGCATCTACGGGCTCGGGTCGCCCGACCAGTACCGCGACCACGTGCTGTGGCTGCGCCGCGGGGAGGAGTTCGGCCTCGACCGGTCCCTCCGCAAGCTCGTCGACCTGCAGTACTCGCGCAACGACCTGACCCTCGCGCGAGGCACGTTCCGCCTCCGCGGGGACACGCTCGAGGTGTTCCCGAGCGACGACGAGCTCGCCGTCCGCTTCGAGTTCTTCGGCGACGAGGTGGAGCGCATCACACGCCTGAACACCGTCACCGGCGAGGTCACCGGGGAGGTGGAGGACTTCGCCGTGTTCCCCGCGTCGCACTACGTCTCCGACGACGCGACGCTCGAGGCGGCGGTCGGCTCCATCGAAGCCGAGCTCTCCGAGCGGCTCGCGGAGCTCGAGGGACAGGGCAAGCTGCTCGAGGCGCAGCGGCTGCGCATGCGGACCCGCTACGACCTCGAGATGCTGCGCGAGGTCGGCTTCTGCTCCGGCATCGAGAACTACTCGCGCCACTTCGACGGCCGCGAGCCGGGTGAGCCGCCGTTCACGCTCCTCGACTACTTCCCCGACGACTTCGTCCTCATGATCGACGAGTCGCATGTCACGGTCCCGCAGATCGGCGGCATGTACGAGGGCGACCGGTCGCGGAAGGAGACCCTCGTCGAGCACGGCTTCCGCCTGCCCTCGGCGGTGGACAACCGCCCGCTGCGGTTCGACGAGTTCCTCGAGCGCATCCGCCAGCGCGTCTTCATCTCCGCCACCCCCGGCCGCTACGAGCGCCGTGAATGCGCCACCTTCGTCGAGCAGGTCATCCGGCCGACCGGCCTCATCGACCCAGAGGTGATCGTCCGCCCGACGAAGGGCCAGATCGACGACCTCATGCGCGAGATCTCCGGCCGGGTGGAGCGCGAGCACCGGGTCCTCGTCACCACCCTCACGAAGAAGATGGCCGAGGACCTCACCGACTACCTGCTCGAGAACGGGGTGAAGGTGCGCTACCTCCACTCCGACATCGACACGGTCGAGCGCATCGAGATCCTCCGCGACCTCCGCATGGGCGTCTTCGACGTCCTCGTCGGCATCAACCTCCTCCGCGAGGGACTCGACCTCCCCGAGGTGTCGCTCGTCGCGATCCTCGACGCCGACAAGGAGGGGTTCCTGCGCTCGGGGACCTCGCTCATCCAGACCATCGGGCGTGCCGCCCGCAACGTGAGCGGGCAGGTCGTGATGTACGCCGACGAGATGACCGACGCGATGCGCACCGCGATCGACGAGACGAACCGTCGGCGGGAGAAGCAGCTCGCCTACAACGCGGAGCACGGCATCGACCCGCAGTCCGTGCGCAAGAAGGTCGGGGACATCATCCAGGCGGCCCGCGCCGCCGAGGCCGGTCAGCGCTACGAGGCGGTCGCCACCCCCGAACGCGGGGTCGAGGCGGCGGAGGAGCTCCCGGCGGAGGAGCTCCGTGCGCTCATCCGCCGGCTGAGCGACGAGATGCACGAGGCCGCTGCGGAGCTGCGCTTCGAGTACGCCGCGCGGCTGCGCGACGAGGTGGCCGAGCTGAAGCGCGAGCTGCGCGTCCTCGAGGCCGCGAACGTCTGAGAGTTCGGTCGCCCCCGCCACAAGGGACTAGTGCGTTCGGGCGGCGAGATGGCCCGTTCGGATGATAGGCCCGTCGCCGCGGCCGACGTCATCATCGACGACACATGAAAGTCTCCGGAGGGGCGGCGACGGGGGATGCGTCGCCTGAGCAGCTCCCCGGCGAGCCGCCGGCCTCCGTGGCCCCGTCCGACGGGGCGCTCGGACGGGTCCGTCGTGCGCTCGTCGACTTCGTCGAGCTCCCCACGAGCCTCGTCGCGCGGGTCCGCTGGCTGTTCGTCCTGGTCCTCGTCGTCATCGCGCTCTCGTCGGTCCTCATCGCACCGGCGCGGCCGATCGAGGCGTGGCCGGACCTGACGGTCGTCTCGATCGCGTTCGCGGCCCTGGCCCTCTGGGCGATCGCGCTGTACCGCGCCGCGTCGCCTTCCCTCGTCATGGAGCCGGTCGCGGCGCTCGCACTCGGGGCGGCTGGGGTCCTCCTGGGTTCGCCGGGGATCGTCGTCGTCCCGCTCGTGGCGGGCTCGTTCTACCGCGGCCTCTACGGCCCCGGGTGGCGCGCCTACGTCGGGGCGCTCTTCGGCGCCGGCGCCTACGCCGCCGCGTCGATCGCCGACCAGGCCGCGGTCGACCTGGTCGTGACCGGGAACGTCGTCGCCGGCCTGTTCTTCGTCACCGCGCTCGGCTCCCGGCTGGTCGGCCTCCTCGGCGAGCACGAGCGCCTGACGGAGGCGGTCCGGGCCAGGGAGGCCCTGTTCCGGGGCGTCGTGGAGAACTCGTCCGACGTGATCGCGATTGTCGCCGCGGGCGGGGTGCTCCGCTTCGTGAGCCCGGCGATCGCGTCGTCGATCGGGTTCACGCCCGAGGAGCTCATCGGCAGCGAGATCTCGAGCCTCGTCCACGACGACGACCTCGACGGCATGCTCGCGCTGCTCACCGACTCGGCCGGGGGTGTGCGGGCCAAGGAGGCCTTCACCTGCAGGCTGCGGCACCGCAACGGCGCGTGGCGCGTGACCGAGCTGACCGCGAGTCCGGTTGCGGAGGACGACGTGGCCGGGTCGGTCGTGGTCATCCGCGACGTCACCGAGCACAAGCGGCTCGAGAGCGAGATCCGCTACCGCGCCTTCCACGATCCGCTCACGCGGCTGGCGAACCGCAGCCTCTTCCAGGACCGTGTCGGCCACGCCCTCGAGCGGGCACAGCGCGCGCGGTCCGCCATCGCGGTGTGCTTCGTGGACCTCGACGACTTCAAGACCGTGAACGACAACCTCGGGCACGCGACCGGTGACGCGCTTCTCATCACGGTCGCGGAGCGGCTGCGCGCGCGGGTGCGGACCACCGACACCGTCGCCCGGCTCGGCGGCGACGAGTTCGCCCTCCTCCTGGAAGGGATCGAGGACCCGTCCCAGGCGACGCTCGTCATCGACCGGACGCTGGAGGCCCTGCGGGAGCGCGTGAACCTCCACGGCACCGAGATCCCGGTCAACGCCAGCATCGGCATCGCCTTCGGGTCCGGGGACGAGGCCGACCCGGACGCCCTGATGCGCAACGCCGACGTCGCGATGTACGAGGCGAAGTCGCTCGGGAAGAACCGCTACACGGTGTTCCATCCGAACATGCAGGTCGATGCCCTGGAGAGGCTCGAGATCCGGGCGGACCTCGAGTCGGCGCTCGAGGACGGGCGCCTCAGCATCCACTACCAGCCGATCGTCGACCTGCGGACCGGCGAGGCCGTCGGACTCGAGGCGCTGTGCCGCTGGGAGCACCCGGAGCGCGGGTTCGTGTCGCCGTCGGAGTTCGTGCCGCTCGCGGAGGAGAGCGGCCTTATCGTGCCGATCGGGCAGTGGGTCCTCGCCGAGGCGTGCCGTCGCGCCGTCGCGTGGGAGGACACCGTTCCCGGCGGGCCGTCGATCAGCGTGAACCTCTCGGCCCGCCAGCTCCACGACCCGTCGATCGTCGACGAGGTGGAGGTGGCGGTCCGCAGGGCCGGGCTCCGACCGGAGCTCCTGACGGTGGAGGTCACCGAGTCCGCCCTCATGCGCGACCCGGAGGAGGTGGCCACCATCCTCCACCAGATGAAGGAGCTCGGGATCCGCATCGCGATCGACGACTTCGGCACCGGCTACTCGTCGTTCGGCTACCTCCAGCGCTTCCCGGTCGACATCCTGAAGATCGACCGGTCGTTCGTCGCCCGCATCCCGGCGGGCTCCGAGGAGGCGGCGCTGGCGAAGGCGATCGTCAAGCTCGCACAGACGCTGCGGATGGAGACCGTCGCGGAGGGCATCGAGGTCCGGGACGAGGCGACCATGCTGCGACGCTGGGGCTGCGGGCGCGGGCAGGGCTACCTCTTCGCCCCGCCCCTGCCGTCGGAGCACGTGGAGACGTGGCTGCGCAAGGCGCCGTCGAAGCTCGCCCGGTCCGTGCGCTGACGTCGCGCCGCGCGGCGGGTTTCGGGAGCCTCGTCCTCGCGCGTTAGTCTCGGCGACCGTGCTGGACCTCCTCGTCGACATCCACTCGGTCCTCCGCTGGGTCGTGCTCGTCGCGATCGGCGGCGGGGGCGCATGGGCGCTGCTGCAGGCCCCCCGCGGCACGGCTTTCCACCGTGCGCCGTTCGCCGCGGCCGGGGTCGTCGTCGACATCCAGGTCGCGATCGGCATCGCGATCTATCTCATCGAGGGTGCCTGGCGCAGCGGCGCGTTCTTCGCGGTGGTACACCCCGTCGCGATGCTCGCGGCCCTCGCGCTCATCCACATCGGAATCGGCCGGGCTCGTGCCCGCGAGGGAGGCGACGCCTACCGCTCCGTCGGCGCGGCGTTCCTCTTCGCCTTCATCCTCGTCGCCCTCGGCATCCCCTGGGCCGGGTAGGAACCGCCTCGCGCCTTCGGGGGATCACCAGCCGCGGGACCTCTGTGACCGATTGCGCCCGAACGCAATCAAGACCGCATATCCGAGCGCTCCGAGAATCCCCAGTAGGAATACGAAGGTGGCTAGCATTAGCAGACCCTTGTCGATATCTGGCAACTGGTCGGCGGGTCGCCTGTCAAGGTCTCGAAGCGCCCACACGACGGGCCCAAACCACAGAAGGCTGCCAGCCGCGACACCGACAATTAGCCATCCGACGTCCATAGGCGTCAACTCCCGGAGTCATGGCTTGGAGCCGCTCGCTGCGGGCGGCTGAGATCGCCGCCCCCAGCGACGTCAAAGCTAC
>JBOHEE010000453.1:0-3434 GCA_050700895.1 Nitriliruptorales bacterium
CCGGCGAACCGCTCGCCGGCGACCGCTCGGCCGGTGAACTGCAGCCAGAAGTTGCGGTGCTGACGGTCGTACATGACGAGGTTCGAGCGGAAGAGGTGTCCGCTCGTGCCGAAGGTCAGGACCTCGCCGTCGACCCTTCGCTCGAACACGAGGCCCGAGTTGCAGAGGGGGCAGTAGGTCACCACGACGGGCGTCCCGGCGATCTCGTCGTTGACGATCTCGTGCCAGGTGAGGATCGCGAGCGGGTAGCCGCGCGTCTCGCCGCCCACGCTCACGACGAGCAGCGGGCTCTCGGGGGAGAGCCACTGGCCGGCCGCGGAGACGGATTCGAAGCGGGGCTCGTCGATCGGCGGGATCGTGTCGACCCCGGTCACCGCCTGGATGTCGTCGAGCGCGACGAGCGCCGGCAGCGGGCACTCGGGCTGCTCCCAGTAGAACGCGCTCGAGCAGTCCCGCTCTCCGCGCTCACGCGCGTGGGCAGGCGGCGAGTCGGGTCCCCGGGCGTCCGCAGCCAATGCGTCCCAGAACATCGGTGAGCCAACGAGCAGCACGAGCGCCGTTCCGAGCAGGCCAAGCGTGTGCCGCACGTCCCCTCCCGTCCTCACCGGAGGCAACGGTCACCGCGGAGTGCGGGATTCCCTCCTAGGCTCCTGGGACATGGGGATCGCATGATCGACGCGCTGCGGGAGCGGTTCCGGCGGCTCCACGAGGGCGGGCTCTTCGTGATGCCGAACCCGTGGGATGTGGGCTCGGCCCGCCTCCTTGCCTCGCTCGGGTTCCCCGCGCTTGCCACGACCACGGCACCTCCACGCACGCGACGCGCACCGCAGCCGACGCCGACATCGCGCTGGCATTCGTCGCCGACGGATGGCGGCCGAGGAGCAGAGGGCGCGAAGGCTCAAGCGCGATGTCAGGTCGGCTCTGTCCGGTCCGGATCCTGGTCGTCTGCCTTCGTGTGCGAAGGATTCTGACCCGGTTGCGTGCGGGTGGAGCTGGATTCCCGAGACCCCGGCCATCTGCCTTCGCATGCGAAGGGTTTCTGCCAGGGACGCGGACAGGTCAGAGGAGCTCGGGGCGGTCGCGCTCGTTCGACATGCCGATGGGACCGCTCGTGCGGCCGCCGAGGAACTGGCGCACGACCGGGTAGGGACTGTCGAACATGTCTTCCTTCCTGCCGTAGGCGACCATGTTGCGCCGGAACAGCAGCCCGACGTAGTCGCCGATGTCCCGGGCGGTCCGGATGTCGTGCGTGACGATGAGGAACGTGGACCCGATCTCCTCGTTCAGCTCGAGGATGAGGTCGTTGAGGATCGCGGTCCGCACCGGGTCGAGGCCCGAGTCGGGCTCGTCGAAGAGGATGATCTCGGGGTCCATGACGAGGGCGCGGGCGAGTCCGACCCGCTTGCGCATCCCGCCGGAGATCTCGCCGGGCAGCTTGTCCATCGCCCCCTCCATGCCGACCATACGGAGGCGATCCTCGACGATCTCGCGGATCTCCTTCTCTTCCTTGCTCGTGTGCTCGCGCAGGGGGAACGCGGTGTTGTCGAACACGGTCATCGAGCCGAACAGCGCCCCGTCCTGGAAGAGCACCCCCATCCGCTTCCGCACCTCGTACAGCTCACGACGGCGCAGCGTGGGGATGTTCTTGTCGCCGATCCACACCTCGCCGCTGTCCGGCTTCAAGAGCCCGATCAGGTGGCGGAGGAACACCGACTTCCCCGTGCCGGACGGGCCGAGCACGATCGAGATCCGCCCGCGGGGGAAGTCGGCCGAGACGTCCTCGAGCACCTGGTTGTCGCCGAACGACCTCGACAGGCGGCGCACGCTGATCGCGGGGTTCTCGACCGTCGTGTTCCCGGGCCAGATCGGGTCGGCGGACTTGTCGTAGTCGTCCGGCGGGATCATCTCCGCGTCCAGGTCCTTCCACTGGTTCGCCGACCTGATCTCTTCCGCCTGACCGGCGTCGTGGCCGACCGGCATCTCGCTGGCGTGGTCGAGGGGATCCTCGTCGAGGAAGGCGGCCTCGTCCGGTCGGGTGTCGTCGCTGGCCATGGGCTCCCCCTCAGACGCGTCGGGTCGTGTTCACGAGCAGGAGGTCGGTGGGCACGCGGTGGGTCACCTCGTTCGCGACCGTCCCGAGGAGAAGGGACACCCCGCTCATCCCCTTGTTGCCGATGACGAGAAGCTCGACGTCGCGCGCGGCGTCGAGGATCGCGTCGGTCACGCGGGCGCCGACCACGATCGTCTCGTCGACGTCCTCGCCGTCGGGCAGCTTCGACCGCGCCGCTGCGGCCATCCGCTTGCCCTCTTCCTCGTCGGTGGTCGCGACGAGGAGGGTCGCGCGGGCGCCGAAGGCGGCGGCGAACCCGAGCCCGCGCTCGACCGCCGTCGCGGCGGTGTCCGAGCCGTCGGTGCCGATGGTGACGGTCGTGTAGGCCCCGTCCTCGCGCGGCTCGGTCGTCCGGACGAGGAGGACGTCGACCGGCGCATGGTGGGTGATCTGGTGGGGGACGTTGCCGAGGAAGCGCTCCGCGCGCGAGCCCAGGCCGACGGTGCCGACGACGAGGAGCGCGGACGGGCTCGAGGCGGCGAGCCCGATGAGCGCGTCGGGTGCGGATCCCTGCGGGGTCGCGGTCTCGACCTCGTCCAGGTCGCTCTCGGTCCGTGCGATCGCAGCCGCGTCCGCGACGGTGTCCTGCGCCCAGGCCGAGGCCATCGCGCCGGGGGAGTCGCCCGGCCACTCGGCGAGCTCGGAGAGCACCGGCTTGTCCGGCACGTCGCGGTACCAGGCGACCGCGACGGTGAGCGGGACGCTCAGCCGGCTCGCCAGCCTCGCCGCCCGGCGCACCGCCTCGCTGGCGGTCTCCGACCCGTCGGTGCCGACGATCACGTGGTCGTACGGACCGGCCGTCGTCATGGGAGCGCCCTCCCGGATTCCCGCCACGGTCGACGTACCCGTTCGCCGTGGTCGTACGGACCGGCCGTCGTCATGGGAGCGCCCCCTCCGGGCACGCGTTCGGCCCGTACAGCTCGAGCGCATCGACGAGCCACCGCCCGTCGACCTGACGGAGGACCGCGCGGGCGCCCCAGCAGTCCGCTCGGGGGGCCTCGAGGCCCGTGTTCTCGATCTCCTGGCGCACGAGCGCGAGCGCCGCCGCCGTGCGCCCGTTCTCCGCGCGGTCGTGGAGTTCGACGGCGAGGTCGAGCACCTCGCCGGTGCTCCGCGCCTCGGCCTGGGCGAGGCCCTGCGCGACGTCACCGATGAGCGCCCGCGCCTCCTCCCGGAAGCGCTCGGTGGAGAGATCGGCGACCTCCGCCTCGACCGCCTCGAGGCTGCCGGCGTCCCAGTTCGTCAGCGCCGAGAAGACCGCGCCCGCCACGCGGGCCGCTTCGGCACGGTCGTCCGCCCGCGACGCGAGCGGCAGCCACAGGGC
>JBOHEE010000454.1:0-12993 GCA_050700895.1 Nitriliruptorales bacterium
TCGAGCCGGACGAGGACGAGCTCGACGACGAGGCCGAGCTCCCAGACGACGAGGCCGGGCTCCCAGACGACGAGGACGGGCTCCCAGACGACGAGGACGGGCTCCCAGACGACGAGGACGGGCTCCCAGACGACGAGGACGGGCTCGAGGTGCCACTCGTCGCTGTCGAGGCCTCCGAGAAGGCGGCTGCGGGCACCGACGACGACCTCGACGAGGTCGATGTGCTCGTGCGGGTCGTCAGCGACGACGACGAGGATCCCGGCGACGACATCGACGGCCTCCGAGAGGGCGAGTTCATCTGCCGGTCCTGCTTCCTGGCCAAGGGTCCGACCCAGTTGGCCGACGCGAAGAAGATGCTTTGCGTCGACTGCGTCTGACCGCGGCCCTCGGCCTCGCCCTCGCCGCCGGACTCGTCGCGTGGGCGGCGCACCCGCCGGTCGCCTGGGGCCAGCTCTCCCTCCTCGTCGTCCCGCTTCTTCTCGCGGCGACCGCCCTCCTCGACGACGGGCGGCGCGGGTGGTGGGGGGCACTGCCGGGCGTTGTCGCCGGCCTGGCCGCCTTCCTGCCGATGATCTCGTGGCTCATCGCTCCGGCCGGCTATCTCGCCTGGTCCCTGCTCGCGGCGGTCCAAGCCGTCTGGTACGGGCTCGCGACGCTTCTGCTGCGGCCCGTCGTCCGACGGGCATGGCTCGTGGTCGCGACCCCGGTGGTCTGGACGGGCATGGAGGTGTGGCGGGGGCGCGTCCCGCTGAGCGGCTTCTCCTGGGGTGACCTGGCCTACGCCCACGCGGACGGGTCCTGGCTCCTCCCCGTCGCTCGGGTCGTCGGCGCGACCGGGCTGACGTTCACGCTCGTGCTGCTCGGAGCCCTCGTCTTCCGCGCGGCGTGGGTGCTGTGGACCGCGGCGGACCGCCCCGGCTGGGCGGCGGGGATCCCTGCAGGTGCCGCGCTCGTCCTCGCCCTCGCCGCGGCGCTCCTCCCGCCTGCGCCGCCCGAGCCGACCGGCGAGCTCGACGTCCTCGCGGTACAGGGCAACGACTTCGAGTCGTTCGCCGGGTCCGGGCGCGAGGAGGACCGCGCGATCGCAGCGGCGCATGTCGAGCTCACGAGGCGGTCGGTCGAGGAGCTCGGCCAGCCCGACCTCACGATCTGGCCGGAGAGCAGCATCGACCGCGACCCGTTCCGCCCCTCCGGGGAGGACCTGCGCCCGTTCGTCGAGGAGGCGGTCGCGCTCCTCGAGGGTGACCTGCTCTTCGGTGCGGTCCTCGACGGGCCGGAGCCGTCGCGGCAGTTCGTGAACAGCGTGCTGCTCGTCGACGACGACCTCACGGTCGTCGACCGCTACGAGAAGCTCCGCTACGTCCCCTTCGGGGAGTACGTGCCGTGGCGCTCCGTGCTCGAGCCGCTCTTCCCGGCCCTCCAGCAGGTGCCCCGGGACGGTGTCCCGGGGGAGGGCCACACCGCGGTCCGCGGGGCCGACACCCCCGTCGGCGTCGTCATCTGCTTCGAGACCCTGTTCCCGGAACTCGTCCGCGGCAACGTCCTCGCAGGCGACGCCGGGCTCATCGTCGCGGTCACGAACGACGCCTCCTTCGGTCGCTCGCCGGAGAGCGATCAGCACGTCGCGCAGAGCCGCCTCCGTGCGGTGGAGAACGGGCGCTGGGTCATCCACTCCGCGATCTCGGGCGGTTCGGCGCTCATCGACCCCTACGGACGGGTCGTCGAGGAGACCGCCCTGTTCGAACGTGACACGATCAGGCGCCGCGTCCCGACCATCAGTGGTAGGACCCCGTACCTGGCCGCCGGCGACATCGTCGGCGGGGTGTCCCGTTGGGCGTTCGTCGCCCTCGTGCTGCTGTTCGTCGCACGCTGGGCGCGACGGAGAAGGGATGGCAGATGAACCGTGACCGGGCGCAGACGCTCGTCACCATCCCGACGTTCAACGAGCGCGACAGCGTCGAGCAGGTCGTCACCGGGGTACTCGCGGCCGTCCCGGACGCGGACGTCCTCGTCGTCGACGACGCGAGCCCCGACGGCACCGGCGAGCTCGTGGACGCGCTCGCGCGACGTGAGCCGCGGGTCCACGTCCTCCACCGCGAGAGGAAGCTCGGTCTGGGCTCCGCCTACCGCACCGGGTTCGCCTGGGGTCTCGCGCGCGGCTACGAGGTGTTCGTGGAGATGGATGCCGACCTCTCCCACGACCCGGCGAGCCTGCCCGAGATCCTCCGCCTGACGACCCAGGCCGACCTCGTCATCGGCAGCCGCTACGTCGCCGGAGGTGGGACCCGCAACTGGCCGTGGCATCGGCGGGCGCTGTCCCGCGGCGGCAACGTCTACGTGCGGGTCGTCACCGGCGTGCCGGTGGCGGACGCCACAAGCGGCTACCGCGCGTTCCGCCGCAGCGTGCTCGAGACGATCGAGGTCGGCGGCCTGCGATCGGAGGGCTACTCCTTCCAGCTCGAGACGGTGCTCAGTGCCTGGCGTGCCGGCTTCGCCATCGCCGAGGTGCCGATCACGTTCGTCGAGCGTCGGCACGGGGCGAGCAAGATCAGCCGCCGCATCGTGCTCGAGGCGGTGTGGCGGGTGCTCGTCTGGGGGCTGGTCGGCCCCCGCGGTCCGGTTGCCCGCCACCCGCGCTCGGTCGCGGAGGGGGCGAGTGCGGGGGAGCGTTAGCAGGCCCCAGCTAGCGGTCCGGATGGCGGTGGGGGAGGAAGAGGCAGCTGTCGCCGAACTCATGCCAGCGATAACCCGCCTCGAGGGCGGCTGCGTACGCGGCCTCGACCAGCGGTCTCCCGGCGACCGCCTCGAGCAGCGCGAGGTGTGATGCGTCCGCCGAGTGCCAGCCGGTCACGAGGCCGTCCACGATCCTGGCACGACGATCGGGTCCGAGGACGAGGTCGGTCCAGCCCTCGACGGCGCCCACAGTGCCGTCGTCGCGTGCGACCGTTTCGAGCGCGCGGGTGGCGCTCGTGCCGACGGCGACGACGCGCCCACCGACCGCCCGGACGTGGTTCACGAGGTCCGCGGTGGACTCGGACACGCGGCAGCGCTCGGCGGGTGGGAACTCCCCGGCCTCGAGCGACGACACGCCGGTGTGCAAGCGGACGGGTGCGAAGAGGACCCCGGCGGACACGAGCCGAGTGACGAGGCGGTCCGTGAACGGCCGGGCCGCGCTCGGCATCTCGGCGCTGCCCGGCTCACCGGCGAACACGGTCTGGTAGGCGTCGAGCGGCCAGCGGCCCTGCCGGTAGCCGTAGGTGATGGGCCGACCCCAACGCTCGAGGAGGTCCGCGACGCCCCCATCCGCCTCCACGCGTGCGTGCCAGAGCCGGTTGCCGCGCACGGCCTGGGGAGCCAGGAGCGTGAGGGACGCGGAGCCAGGGAGGCGGATCCGCTCGCCTGCGGCGGCGTCCCGAACCGGACCCTTCCCGTCGGGTCGGCGCAGCTCGACGATCCATGCGGGGTCGTCACCGTCCACGGGCGACGAGAAGTGGACGACGACACTGCGGCCGTCCGCACGGACGCCATCGGTGGCGGATGCGACCGTCGCCGACGTATTGACGACGAGAAGGTCGCCGGGGCGCAGAACCCGGTCGATGTCGCGGAACAGGAGGTGGTGGATGCCGCCCGGCTCAGCCACGAGGAGGCGGACCTCGTCGCGCGCGAGCGCACGCGCCTCCGGAGGCTCGGTGGCGGACAGCTCGTCGGCAACGGTGAACGCGATCCGGGCGTCGGTCGCCTCCGCCAGCGCAGACGGTCTGCTCACGCGACCTCCTCGTGGGCGAGGAGATCCGCCGCGCGGTAGCGCCCGCTCGGGAGTCCGGACTCGAGCAGTGCGAGGAACGCCGGGACGACGGTCTCCGGCTCGGGGCGGTCGGAGATGTCCTCGCCAGGAAACGCCTCCTGGTGCAGCTGCGTGCGAAGGTCGCCGGGATCGAGGGCGTAGACGCGGAGGCCCGGCTGCTCCGCGCCGAGCACGGCAGTCAGCTGCTCGAGCGCGGCCTTCGAGGAGCCGTACCCGCCCCAGCCGGGATGCGGCTCGACCGCGGCGTCGGAGGTGATGTTGACGATGCTCCCGGACGTCGCCGTGAGGTGGGGGAGGAGCTCCTGGATGACCGCCAGCGGGGCGAAGGCGTTGACGCGATAGACGCGTTCGATCTCCACCAGCGGGTAGCGGTCGAGCGTCGGCTGCGGGCTGGGCCCGAGCACGCTCGCGTTGTTGACCAAGAGGTCGAGGCGTCCGAGTCGGCCGACCGCGTGGGCCAGCGAGCGGCGGTGTACGACGTCGGCGACGTCGCCCGGGATGGCCGTCACTTGGTCGCCCAGGTCTGCCGACGCATGCTCCAGCGCCCCCGCCCCTCTCGCGTCGACGACGAGGCGCCAGCCCTGCGCTGCCAGTTCCCGCAAGACCGCGAGCCCGAGGCCCCGCGAGGCCCCCGTGACGACCGCGACCCGAATCTCCGAGCGCTGGCGCGCCCGGCTCGACGCCGAGATCGAGGCGCTGGTGGCGCTGCGCGACGGCCTCGACGGCTGCATCGGCTGCGGGTGCCTGTCGCTGTCGACCTGCCGCCTCGCGAACCCGAACGACGCCGCCGCCCCGAGCGGGCCCGGTGCGGTCTTCCTGCCGCGACGGCTCCGCGAGCCGGCGTCCACGGGAGGCGGGACGGGGGAGCGGTAGCCTGCGGGCCGCGCCCCCATCGTCCAGCGGTCCAGGATCCCACCCTTTCAAGGTGGTGACACGGGTTCGAATCCCGTTGGGGGCACCGTTCCGACCAGGGTGGCGAGCTCGACGTCGTCGACGCCACGCCACGGGCCTTGCTGGCGGATCAGCTCCGACTTGTAGAGGCTGCTTGTTGCCTCGGCCAGAGCGTTGTCGTAGCTGTCCCCGACCGACCCGATCGACGGTACAGCGCCGAGCTCGGCGAGCCGTTCGCCGTAGCGGTTCGAGGTGAACTGGCTGCCGGCGTCGGAGTGGCACACCAGCCCCTCGAGGGTGGTGCCGCGTGACCAGCGGGCCATCTCGAGCGCGTCGAGGACCATGGTGGTGCGCATGTTGGTCGCGGCCCGCCAGCCCACGATCATCCGCGAGAACGCGTCCACGATGAAGCACATTCTGTGGAATCTGACACGTGAATAGCGTCGCGACCACAAGATGTTGTGTGCGCGAGCGGTTCTCATCCCCAGGGGCGCCGGCGTCAGCCGGCATGAGATGCTGATTTGCCGAACGGCCGGGGTCAGCCTGGCCGGTTGTCGATGATCGGGAGCAGGGTTGCGGTCGGCGGGACGGCGATCTGACGGGGGGTTGGTCCTGGCGGAGTGGGGACGTCGACGAGACGCTCAAGGAGGGAGTCGAGGGCGGCTTGGCCGTCGTCGACAGCGGCGCGTTCCTCGTCGGTGAGCTCGACCGTGGCCAGCATGCGCTGCAGGTTGTCCTTGGCCTCGAGCAGTTGTCTCAACCCCGGCCGTGGCTGAACTCCAAGCATGTGATTCCACGTAACTAATACGTACACGACCCCCGACCAGGTCGGCACGTAGGTCAGATGCGTGACCCACAACTGGTTGAGAGCATCGGCGACGAACTTGCGGTCGACGAGATCGGGGTGCCGGTCGGCCTGCCCGTAGGGGCGCGTCGTGCGCACCTTCTTGCCTCTGCGCACCCCCTGGATGCCGAGCTGGCGCATCAGACGTGCGACCTGGTCACGACCCACGTCCTCGCCGGCACGGGCCAGCGCCTTCCACATCTTGTGGACCCCGTAGACCCGATAGTTCGCGACCCACACGGTCAGCAGCAGTGGCAGCAGGACCGCATCGCGCAGCGCCCGCGCCGACGGCAGACGGCTCTTGGCGGCGTAGTAGGTCGACGGGGCGATCGGCAGCACATCGCAGATCGGCTCGATCCCGAACTCGTCCTTGTGACGGTCGATGTAGTCGACCATCAGCGGTGTGGGCGGTCGAGCTCCGCCGCGAAGAAAGCCGACGCCCACTTCAAGATCGCGTTCGCACGCTTGAGCTCACGGTTCTCCTGCTCGAGCTCCTTGATCCGCGCCGCCTCGGCCGTGGTCCCCCCGGCGCCTCGCCGCGGTCGACCTCGGCCTGCCGGCACCAGGTCCTGACAGACTCGACGCCGTACCCCAGCTGCTGCGCGACCCGCTTCACCGTGCCCTGCGAGCTCCCCAACTCCACCGTCAGCGTCCGCACCATACGGACCGCCTGCTCCTTCTCCTCCGGCGTGTACCGACGCGTCGTCGGCTTCCCAGAACTACCGATCATCGACATGACTCCTCCTTGGAGACCAAGGCTAGGAGCCTCCACCGAACCCAGGGTGGATCAGCGCGTTCGTAGGTGGCCAGGAGCGAGTCGAAGGCGGCGTCGTCGAGCCCCCTCCCTCGTCGAGGATCGGACGGAGTTACGCCAGTTCGCCGCCGAAGTGCTCGGCGAACTCGCCGCGGACGACGAGCGGATGGCGGATCTGCGGCACACCCTGCAGGAGGTCCTGAACGCCAGCGGCAACCTTGCGGAAGCGGCTCGACGCCTCCACTGCCACTACAACACCGTGCGCCAGCGGGTGGAGAAGCTCGAGTCGATCGTGGGACCATTCACGGTGGACGCGCAGCTGCGGCTCTGCCTCGAACTCGCGCTCGTGGTGGTGTCGATGCCTCAGCTCCGCGACACCGGCTGAATCGATCGGTGGCGCGCCGGGAGGGATTCGAACCCCCCACCTTCTGATCCGTAGTCCGCTCCAAGGGGTGTCGGCTGGTGTCGGGGCGTGCCATGCAGGTGCGCTGAGCAGGGCATTCGCGATTGCGGTCGTGATGGTTGATCCGCTCTCCGACCCCTCGTGCCGGAGCATCCGGTAGAAGATCCGGTAGAAGACGTGCCCGCACCGCGGGGCGACGGCCACGCGACGCCCGTGGTTCAGATGTGATTGCTATGTGACCGATCGTGTCGTACCCTTGTCGTATGGCAGGCGCCACGATGAGCCGTCCGGAGTTGCGGGCGCACGAGCGAGCAATGCGTGTGCCGTTCGACACGGCGGTCAAGGAGCTACGAGACCTGCTGACCCCGCGGCTCGTCGCCTACATCGGTGGTGTTCGCGAGACACGAGCCGTTCACCAGTGGGCGGACGGGACTCGTGAGGCGAAGTCGGGCGAGGTCGAGGACCGCCTGCGCTTCGCGCTGCAAGTCGCGCTCCTACTCAGCGAGCACGACGCGCCCCGCGTCGTTCAGGCATGGTTCCAAGGGTTGAACCCTCACCTCGAGGACCGCTCGCCAGCACGACTCCTCCGCGACGGCGATCTCGACGAGGTCGGTCCGCTCGTGCTCTCCGCGGCGCGCGCCTTCCTCGTCGGCGGGTGAAGCAGGCCGATCCGCCCGCGGAGGTCTTCCGACTCGGGCGACGTCCAGACCCGTGGGCTTGGCCGGACTGGGCCTACGCGGAGGCGGACGGCACGTTCGGCAACCGGTACGACGACCGGCGAGGCATCTACCGCGTCCTGTACGCGTCGACGCAGCGCGTCGCGACGTTCGTCGAATGTCTCGCCTACTACCGCCCGGACGTCGAGGTCGTTTGCGGAACTGCAGGTCATCGTCGGCGAGGAAGACGACGAGGAACCACCGGCGGCCGGCATCGTCCCCGCGGACTGGGTCGAGCAGCGCTGCGTAGGACGAGGTGCGCTCGTCGGCAACTACGCCGATGTCGGCAACCACGAGTCGCTCGCGGAACTACGGAGTGCCCTGGCCGCGCGGGTTGTCCACCACGGTCTGCACGATCTGGATGCCGCCACCATCCGACTCAGCGCCCCGCGCGGCTTCACGCAGGAGGTCTCGCGCTACGTGTTCGGGCAGACCGTCGATGGCCAGCGGCGCTGGAACGGGCTCGCCTACCTCTCGAAGCACGGCGACGACCTGCAGAACTGGGCCATCTTCGAGCCGGCAGCGCCGGAGGCCATCGACGTCACGGAGTTCGACCGCGATGACGCCGACCTCGTCGCCGCCCTTGCGCTCCACGGCCTGAAGCTCGAGTAGCGCTCTACGGAGCCGGTAGAGCGCCATGTCGAAGTCGGTGCCCACCGGGACCGAGGTGAGCACGTCGCCGGCCCCGCGAAGGTGATGCAGCGCGCGTTCTCGTTCAAGAAGAAGGCACCGTTGACCGGATGGTCGTCGTCCAGGGCCTCGATCTGCTTGCACGGCAGGGGGCAGCACTCCTGGCCAGCCCGCTGCGCTCGCGAAAGCCCTGGTCAGGCCTGCTCGACGATGCTGCCTAATGCTGCGCCGTTAGGTCACGCGGAGGTCACGACGACAGACGAGTGGGCTCAGTTGTCTTCCCCGCCGTCGACCTCGACGATCTGCGTCGGGTGGCCATCGTCGCCAAGGAAGGCTCGCCACTTCGTGCCACACACCGGACAGGTGCCGTGAGTCCTGAACGGTTGGGTGCCGACGGCGGTTGAGATGCCAGGAAGCTCGATCGCCCCATCGCACCCGTCCCGAAGGCATTCAATCTCCATAACGATCCCGGTCCGCGAGACTCCGCATCGTGATCGTGATTCTGATCGCACTGGCCGTCATCGCCGCCGTTGTCGCAAGGGACACGGGAATCTTCGTGCCGGCCATCGCCAATGCGATCGCGGCGTTCTGGTCGAACGGCGTGATGGCCAACTTCCGCGGCGAGCCCGACGCGATCCCCAACTGGGCGGCACAGGTGAGCATCGCCACCGCCGTGCTGTCCGTTCTGTTCATCGTCCTCGGCCTCGTGCTGTCGTAGGCCCACCATGTCGTGCCCCTGAAGACGGAGACGGTCACTCCTCAGCGAACCGCTCGAGTTCAGACATGAAGTGCTGACCAAACGTCTCCCTGAGCGCAACAAATGCTGCTCGCCACTGCATTACGTCTGTGATCGGCGGAGTTCCATCACCGCCACCTGCGCGCCACATCATTCGGCCGATCGCCATCTCATATCCAACCGCGTCTTCGGCGTCCCACTTCTGCTTCACCGTTCGGGCGATGCCGGCTTCGGCTGGCGAGAGGAACGCGTTGCAGTAGGCGTCAAGGACCGAGGATGCGACCTCAGACTCAGAAGGTCGGACGTCGAGCCAATCGGCGAAGTAGCGCCGGAGCTCGTCGTCCTGCGTCGCGGCCAGGACGTAGTACGTCGCGCCGCAACGCACGACACCCTTGATGGTCTCGACATCGAGATCGAACCACTCCGGGTCCTCGCTCGCGACAAGCCTGAGCACCGCACCAGCGACGTCCTGCGCGGCGGACGCCCGAACTAGAACCGAAGGAGAAAGCTCATCAGGCGCCTCGTCGAACAGAACCTGTCACCGCCACGGCCACGGCGGGATACTCGTCCTCGCTGTCGTCATTCTCGCCCTCGTCACCGAACTCCTGAACCCAGCGTTCTTGCATCTTCCGCCATAGGTCCGCAGGTATCACTTCAGTGCGACCAAGCGGAGGCTTGACGAAGATGCCAGAGCCACAGCTCAGACACTTCTGCACGGCGCGCCACTGGAAGCGGCCACGGATCTCGAAGGTGACGTCGTCACCGACCTCACCGCGTGCTCCGCACGCAGGGCACTTGATCCGTTTCGCCACGACGTCCACCGTAGGCCATCTGGCGTCCTCGTGGCGGCCCTCACGAGAGCCACCCCGAGCGGACGCGGTGATGGTCGGTGGCCAGCTGTCGTCCAGGGCGCCTCTCCCGCTCACGGCGTCAGCCGCTGCGGCAAGTCTTTGGCGTGACGTGGTGACAGCGACAGGACCGGCCCCCGGACCAGCACCGCCCGGTTCGTATTGTGTAAGGCTGGGGGCACACGCGGTCCGACGCTGCTCTCCGTTGCCTGCGACGCGCCGGACGGAACATCGTCGGGCCGGATGACGCTCTACCCTGCGAGATAAGTTCCCACATCCCAGGAGTGCGCGTTGGCGAAGAGCGCAGCCAAGATCGAGGTGACGATCCCCGTCGAGCGCCAGAAGGCCGCACAGGCGGCGGGCACGTTCGACCTCTCGGACCTGCCCGGTGAGCTCGCGAAGCCCACTGCGGCCGTCCGGCTCGGCAAGGCCACGAAGCAGGACAAGCCGCTCAAGGGCGTGAAGTCGCTCGGCTCGCTCACGAAGCTGAAGCCGAACGAGGTGCTCGTGAACTACGGCAGGTCCGAGTCGCGGTGGGCCGCCGCGTACCAGAAGCGGCGCGCCGGCAACGCCTCCTTCATGGAGCTCCTCTCCTACGCACGCCAGATCGTCGGGCTGAGCGACGACGGCGAGATCATGGTCTGCCTGATGGGCCACGCGGGCCAGGGCCCGTGCATCCCGCTCTGGGTGCCGCGTGAAGAGGTCACGCTGACCGTCCAGCCGAACGACATCGTGATGCGATTCGACGACATGTCCTTCGACTGGTGACACGCACGGCGCGGCTCGAGGAGGCGCTGCGCTTCGCTCACGAGCTGGCCGATCTGGCCGACGAGATCACGCTGCCCGCCTTCCGGTCCGGCGTGCTCGCCGAGGTCAAGGCCGACGGCTCGCCGGTCACCGCCGCCGACCGGAACGTCGAACGGGCCCTCCGGCGTGCCATCCAGGAGCGGTTCGCCGGTCACGCCGTGCTCGGCGAGGAGGACGGCCTCCACGGACCAGAGGGCGCACCGACATGGATCGTCGACCCCATCGACGGCACGAAGAGCTTCGTCGCCGGTGTCCCCGTGTACGCGACCCTCATCGCGCTGGTGGACGAGGGGCGCGGCGTCGTCGGGCTCGTGTCCGCTCCCGCACTGGGGACGCGCTGGGACGGCATCGCGGGCGGCCCTGCGCGCCAGGACGGCGAGGAGGTGCGCGTGAGCACGGTGACGGAGCTCGCGCAGGCGATGGTGTCCTTCGGCGGCCTCAACTACTTCGACCTCGACGTGATCGGCCGCTTCGCCACGGCGACCGCGCGCCAGCGCGGCTTCGGTGACTTCTGGCAGCACTGCCTCGTTGCCTCGGGCGGGATCGATCTCGCCCTGGAGGCCGAGGTCGACCGCTGGGATCTCGCCGCACCGAAGGTCATCGTCGAGGCGGCGGGCGGCCGACTCACCGCGCTCGACGGGCGCGACACCGACGACGGCGGCAACGCGCTGTCGTCGAACAGGCTGCTCCACGACGCCGCGCTCGAACTCGTCCACAGGCGCTGAGCCGACCTCCTCGGCCGTGCCCCAGACCGGGGCTACCCTCGGCCGCGATGGAGACGATCGCCGCCACCGACCTCGATACGCCCGACGCCGACGACGACGAGCCCGGCGCGTACGGCGAGCTCGAGCCGGTCGGTCCGCCCCTCGTCGACGCCGACGGCAGGGTCCGCCTGTCGGCAAGCCGCATCGACTCCTACACGATCTGTCCGCTGCGGTTCCGCTACCAGTACGTCGACCGGCTCCCGGGCCGGCCGTCCCCCCACCTGTCGTTCGGGTCATCGATCCACAGCGCGCTGGAACGCTTCTACGACCGCAAGCTGCCCGAGCCGGCCGAGCTCCCCGAGCTCCTCCGCCATCTCTACGACGCCTGGGACTCCACCGGCTTCGCCGACCTCTCCCGTGACGAGCAGCTCCGCTGGTACCGCCACGCCCAGGAGGTGCTCACCCGCTTCCACGCCCGCGCGACACGCGACTTCCGCCTCCCCGGGGACGTGGAGAAGTGGTTCGAGATGCCGGTCGGGGACAGCGCGCTCGTCGTGGGCTCCATCGACCGGATCGATGTCGACGAGAGCGGGGCGCTCGAGATCGTCGACTACAAGACCTCGAAGCGCGTGCGCGACCGTGCCGAGGTGGCGGCCTCCCTCCAGCTCGCGGTCTACGCGCTGGCCTGCGAGCACCTCTACGGGGCGCTGCCCGCGGCGGTCACCCTCGACTTCGTCGTCGTCGGCCTCCAGGTCCGCGTCCCGATCGACGACATCGACCTGGACGGCGCGACCGGGCGCATCCTCGAGGTCGCTGCCGCGATCCGCGACGAGGCCTACGAGCCGACCCCGAACCGCCTCTGCGGGTGGTGCGACTTCCGCGCCCTCTGCCCGGCCTGGGAGGGCGACGGCCCCGACGTGCTCGGGCCGGCCACGACCGAGCTCGGACGCCTGCGCAACCAGGTCCGCCGCGACGTCGCTGCCCTCCGGCAGCTCGAGGCCGGCGTCGGGCGCATCCGCGAGCGCCTCCTCGGTCAGACGGAGGGCGGGGGAGCCGGCTGAGGAGCACTATCCTCGCGACCCTCCACCGCCACGTCGCCGAGGAGGGAGCGCGATGACCGAGCGCGCGAGCCACGACACCCTCATCGAGGCCCCCCCGGACGCCATCATGGCGGTCATCACCGACTTCGAGGCATACCCGGAGTGGGCGGCGAACATCCGCGACGCCGAGATCAGGGAGTCCGACGAGGCGGGGCGGCCCAAGCTCGTCTGGTACGACGTCGACGCCCGCATCATGGACCTGAGATACGTGCTCGACTACTCCTACCACGGCACGAACCGTCTCACCTGGACGCTCTCCGAAGGCGCCGAGATCGACAAGCTCGAGGGCGAGTACCGGCTCGAGGAGGAGGAAGGCGGCACCCGCGTCCACTACACGCTCGAGATCGACGTCGCCTTCCCGTTGCCCGGCTTCCTCAAGAAGCGCGCCACGAAACGAATCATCGACACGAGCCTCGGCGACCTGCGCGAACGAGTCGAGTCGCGGGCGGCCTGAGCGATGTCCTCGAGCCGACATGAAGCGACACCGGGGGGAACCGCGGCCAGGGTCGGACGTGACGAGGTCGAAGCGGCCTACTTCACCCTGCTCCGCGCCCGCGAGGAGCTGGCGGCGCTCCGGAGGTACGAGGAGTTCCTGAACGCCGAGCGCCGCCGCCTGCAGCGTTTCATCGCGGCGGGCGACGCGCTCGACGCGCACGTCGACCCGCGACTGCGTCGGGGCATCGCGCACACCGACGAGCCGCTGAGCCGGGCGATCGGCGACCGACTCGCGATCGTCGCCGACGAGCTGGGGCGCC
>JBOHEE010000455.1:0-11661 GCA_050700895.1 Nitriliruptorales bacterium
ACGTAGCCCCCCGACTACTTCGCCCGACCGGCGGTGGGGCCACCGTGCTCGCGCTCGTGCCGCTGCTGCTCCTCGCCGCCGTCAGCCGCGGCCGCTGAGCGTTTCGCCTTCGGGGGTGGCCGACCCGGCTGCCTGCCGCCGTTGACGGATACGTTCGGAACCGGAGCCACCCGCAGGAGGATGGCGTTGGCAGGTGACGATGGTCTGCATGAGTACCTCGAGAAGCGCGACTTCGAGCGGACCACCGAGCCGACCGCGGGGGAGCCCGGCGAGGAACCCCGCTTCGTGATCCAGAAGCACGACGCCTCGAGCCTCCACTACGACCTGCGCCTGGAGGTCGACGGGGTGCTGAAGTCGTGGGCGGTGCCGAAGGGCCCGTCGACCGACCCGCGCGAGAAGCGGCTCGCGGTCCCGACCGAGGACCACCCGCTCGACTACGCCGGCTTCGAGGGCAGCATCCCCGCGCAGGAGTACGGCGGCGGGACCGTCATCGTCTGGGACACCGGCACCTACCGGAACCTCACCGAGGACGACGGCGAGGAGGTCGCCGTCGCCGACGCCATCGCCGACGGCCACGTCGCGTTCTGGCTCGAGGGCGAGAAGCTGCGGGGCGGCTACGCGCTGACCCGGACCGGGTACGGCGGCGACGGGTGGCTGCTCGTGAAGATGGACGACGAGGGCGCCGACGCGCGCCGCAACCCCACGAGCACGCAGCCGGAGTCGGTCCTGAGCGGCCGCACGAACGCCGACCTCGACACCGAAGAGCCGATGCGCCAGTGAGCGACTCAAGTAGCGCCAGCGGTAGTCGCCGGGCCGTGAACAGCCTCCTCGACCGCCTCGACGACGAGGAACGGAGCCTGCTCGAGGAGGGGGAGCCGGGCTTCTGCCCGCCGATGCTCGCGCGGCTCACCGACGAGCGCTTCGACGATCCCGACTGGATCTTCGAGCCGAAGCTCGACGGGATCCGCGTGATTGCGGTGCGCGACGGCGACGACGTCCTGCTCGCGTCGCGGACCGAGAAGAGCATGAACGCGACCTACCCCGAGCTCGTCGACGCGGTCGCCGGCCTCGCCCCCGACCGCCTCGTGTTCGACGGCGAGATCGTCGCCTTCAGCGGAGACCGCACGAGCTTCGAGCGGCTCCAGGGCCGCATGGGGATCCAGGACCCCACGAAGGCGCTCCGGACCGGCATCGCGATCTACTGCTACGCCTTCGACCTCCTCCACGTCGACGGTCACGACCTCACCCGCCTGCCGCTGCGGACACGCAAGTCCATCCTGCGCGACGCGGTCGAGTTCACCGACCCCCTCCGCTTCAGCACCCACCGCAACGGCGACGGCCGCGAGTTCTTCGACGCGGCCTGCTCGAAGGGCTGGGAGGGGCTCATCGCCAAGCGCGCGAGCAGCACCTACCGGCCGGGGAGCCGCTCGCGTGACTGGCAGAAGTGGAAGTGCATCCGCGAGCAGGAGGTCGTGGTCGGCGGCTTCACCGAACCGAAGGGTTCGCGGGTCGGGTTCGGGGCGCTGCTCGTCGGCTACTACGAGGACGGCGAACTGCGCTACGCGGGCAAGGTCGGCACCGGGTGGGACGACGCGACCCTGCAGCGGATGCGCGAGCGGCTCGACGGGCTCGAGCGCGAGGAGTCGCCGTTCGCGGACCCGGTCAAGGAGAAGGGCGCCCACTGGGTCGCCCCCGAGCTCGTCGCCGAGGTCGCGTTCACCGAGTGGACCGAGGATCTGAAGCTCCGCCACCCGCGCTACCTGGGGCTGCGCGACGACAAGGAGCCCGAGGACGTCGTGCGGGAGGTGCCGGGATGATCGCGGAGGGCGCGCTGGAGCTCGACGGGCACACCGTCGAGATCACGAACGCGGACAAAGTGTTCTTCCCCGACGAGGGCTTCACGAAGGGCGACCTCGTCGGCTACTACCGCGACATCGCCGAGGTCGCCTTCCCCCACCTCCGCGACCGCCTCCTCACCCTCCAGCGCTTCCCGGACGGGATCGAGGCCGACGGCTTCTACCAGAAGGACGCCTCCGACCACTTCCCGGACTGGATCTGCACGACCGAGGTGCCGCGCCGGCGCCGGGCCGGCAGCGTCGACTACGTGGTCCTGCGCGACCAGGCCGCGACGCTCGTCTATCTCGCGAACCAGGGCACGGTGACCTTCCACGTGTGGCCATCGCGCGACGACGTCCTCGACCAACCCGACGTCATGGTGTTCGACCTCGACCCGGCGGAGCGGAACGGCGAGATCGACCTCGACCTCCTCCGCTCGACGGCGCGCCGCATGCGCGACGTACTGGAGGAGATGGGACTCGTGCCCTATCTCCAGACCACCGGCTCGAAGGGCTATCACCTCGTCGTGCCGCTCGAGCGCGGCCCGGACTTCGACGTCGTGGGCGCCTTCACACGGCGGGTCGCCGACCTCCTCGCCGAGCGCCACCCCGACGAGCTGACGACCGCGCAACGCAAGGCGAAGCGGGGCGACCGGATCTTCCTCGACACCGGTCGCAACGCGTTCGGGCAGACCTTCGTCGCCCCGTACTCGGTGCGTGCCCGCCCCGGCGCCCCGATCGCAACCCCGATCGGCTGGGACGAGCTCGGCAAGGTGGAGCCGCGCCGCTACCACCTCGGCAACATCCGCCGTCGGCTTGCGCAGAAGCAGGACCCCTGGGCGTCGATGCCCGACGACGCCCGCCCCCTCGACCCCGCGAGCAGGGCCCTCGACTCCCTCGCGACCGACTGAGCCGACGTCATCCGCCAACGGAGGTACGTCTCGTCACCAGCTCGTGACCAGACGTTCCCCCGTCGCGCTCATCCCCTCAACGCGTCCAGCTTTCGAGGATCGGGGTTCCGTCGTCGCCGTAGAACTTGCTGAAGGCGTCCTCGACCAGGAGCTCGAACAAGACGTACCGGTCGGCGGGGGAGTAGGACGAATGCTCGGTCGCGAGCTCGCGGAGGGAGCGATCGTCGATGCGTCTTGCGGGGCCGGCGACCCTGAACTCCCCGCCGCCGCCGTCCGAGTCCTCGACGGAGCAGTGGAGCGCGTACCTGCTGCCACGTTCGAGGTCGCGTCCCTTCGGCGAGGTCGGCTCCATGAAGACGAACAGGTGGCCGGGAGCGAGGATCGGGGTGACGGGGTGAACCCGTGGCGCGCCGTCCTCACCGACGGTGGCGAGATAGGCGACGCCGGGCTCCGTGAGGCGACGCGCACCGAAGTCCGCGAGTTCGGTCGCGTCCGTCTCCAGCCTGTTCCAACTCATCGCCCTCCCACCCTACTGACGTGGATCGAAGCGACCGGAGCGAGAGGGGCGGTGACGGGTCGTCCCCCGCGTGCCAACATCGTTGAAGCAGTTGGAGGGTTGCGGCGTGATCGTGCGGTGGAGGGTGGCGACATGAGCGAGACGACGGCGGGTTCCAGGCTGAGCAGGCTGCGCGGGGCGCTCAAGGCGTTCGTGTACTCCGGGCCGGGGCGGGACCGCTGGCAGCAGCCCGATCGTGTCCTCGACGCGTTGGAGTTGGGAGAGGGGCAGAAGGTCGCCGACGTCGGGGCGGGCGGTGGCTACTTCACCTACCGGCTCGCGCGAGCCGTCGGCCCGCACGGTCGCGTGTACGCCGTCGACCCCGACGCCGACATGCGCCTGCGCATCAGCGAGCGGGTCGCACGCAAGGGGTATTCGAACATCGTCACGGTCGACCCGGGCGACGACGTGCGCCTGCCGGAACCTGTCGACCTCGTCGTGATCGTGGACGCGTTCCACCACCTGCCTCAGGACCGGACCGCGTACTTCGCGCGTCTCGCGGAGGCGTTACGCCCCGGTGGGCGCGTCGCGATCATCGAACCGTGGCCGCGCTGGTTCCTGTTCGGGCATGCCACCGAGCCGGAACGCATCCGCTCGGTCCTCGCCGGCGGCGGCTACGCGCTCGCCGCCGAGCACGACTTCCTCGTCCGCCAAAGCTTCACGGTCTACGCACGCCCGACCTGAGACTGCGGGGGCGCACGTCGCGGCGTTCGGGGTCACGCCGTTGAGCCGGGGGGTTGAAACCCTGAGGCTCTCGACGGCGTCCGAACTTCCAGGACGAGGGAAGGAAGCAGGATGCGACGCCTGTGGCTGGTGACAGCGATGCTGGTCGGTGCGGTGGTCCTACCGTCGGGGGCGGCGTACGCCTGCGGGTTCCTCGTGGCGGAGAACGGCGCGATCCGCCTCGACACGTTCACCGCGGCGTCGATCCTCACCGAGGACGGCGATGCGCACTACGTCACGTCGTTCTCGTTCAACGGCTCGCCGGAGTCGTTCGGCGCGGTGATCCCGCTGCCGGACATCCCGGTCGAGGTCGAGAAGGCGCCGGGATGGTTCCTGCAGCGGCTCGGGATCGAGACCACGCCGCGGGACCGGTTCGCAGGCGCGGAGGTCGCCCTCTCGGCCGACTCCTACGGAGCCGAGGTGATCGCCTCGTACGAGGTCGACGCGCTGGACATCACCGTGCTGAGAGGCGGCGGCGCCGACGTCCTCGAGTGGGCGTCCGACAACGGCTTCGACCTCGGGGTCGGCGACGGCGATCCCGACGACCTGTCCGACGCGGTTTCGATGCTCGACTTCTACGCCGAGCGGTCGCCGATCTTCGCGGCGATCAAGTTCGACAACCGGCGGGCCGCCGAGCAGGAGCTGAACTCGGGGGAGGGCATCCCGGTGCGCTTCTCGTTCGCCGACCAGGACCAGGCGTGGATCCCGGTGAAGATCCTCACGTTCGACAAGCCGGATTCGGAGATCGTGGTCGCGGACCTGTTCCTCATGACCCCGGACACGCCGAAGATCCTCGGCGGGCTCGTCGCCGGGACCGACGTCACGTTCCAGCAGAGCTACGGCCCGAACTCCCTCCTCGTGGCGGACCTCACCGACGATGAGCGCGCCGAGTGGGTTCCCACCCGGTTCACGCTGACGAGGATCGATGTCCGCAGCGAGGCACGGCTCCTCGACTGGGACATCGCGGCACGCACCGGCGGGACCCCCGAACCGGTCTGGGCGTTCGGAACCTCCTTCATCGCGGCGCGGAACGGCGAGACATATGCCGGCAGCGCCCCCTTCTCGCCCGACCCGGACATCGTCCGGAGCGAGCTGACCGACGATGGTCCGCCGTGGCTCGGGATCATCGCCGCAGCGCTCGTTGTCGCCGTCCCCGGATTCGCGCTGTACCGCCGGCGCCGTCAGGTCAGCCCACGACGGCCAGTCTGACTATGAACGCTGGATCGTGAAGGCGTCAGGCGGAATGTCGCCTGAGGTCTTCACGATCGCGTCACTCGGAGAGGAACTCGACGCGGATCTGCTCACCGGGGGTGTGCTGGCTCATCGACGTGAGCCACTGCGCGCCGCCGCGGACCGCGCACTCGAGCGAGCAGTAGAAGAGCGTCGGCACGTAGCCGTCGTCGGCCGCGATGGGCCACGACCAGATGTTGCGGTCGCTCTCCTTCTGCCGCACCTGGATGTAGCGCTCCACCGGCCGCCAGCGGATGCCGTTCTCGGTGACCGGCGCCTGACAGAAGGCGCAGGAGGTGCCGATGCTCTGCGCCTCGCGCGAGTCCGGATCGGGCGACGGGAGGTCGGCGATGCTGTCGTCCATGAGCCGGACGAGCGTGCGGCGGCTCGTCTCCACCGCCTTGGCGATCCCGTCGAGGGTCGAGCTGCGCGGTGCGTGGCGACCGGTCTCGACGTTGCGCCAGGTCGTCTCGGAGATCTCCGCGATCCCTGCAGCGTCGGCCTGGCTGAGTCCGAGTTCGAGGCGGCGACGGCGCAGGTAGTCCCCGAGCCGCTCTCTCTCGCGATCCATCACGGGTGGCAGGCTAGCCGGTTGGACCCGGCGCCGAGGCTTCTGCGCCGAGGCGGTCGCGACAGGCGCTCGTGCGTCCAGCGCACGGCGGAGAGCGGGGTGCGCCGAATCGACGCTCGGTGCCCTTCTTGTCGTCATGTTGTCGTCGTCTTGGCGGACGCCGTGCCTCACCGACAACCGACCGAACGGCGACCGGCAGGCAGGCGTCACCTCCGGCGTACGATCGCGGCGCGGACCCCGCTCCGCGGCGCGACGAGTTCGACGAGAAGGGTTGTGCCGCCCCGCCGGACGACGACAATGAGCCCCGGTGTCACGCTCTGTCAGGGCGTGGTCACGGACAGGGGAGGACCGCGGAGCCCGAACCGAACGGAACGGTGTTCTCGGAGAGTCCCCTTTCGGCCGTGGTGCCCCTACCCCCCCGGGGGCATCACGGCCGCTTTTCTTTGACGGCACCACGCTCCTAGCGTCCCCGCGATGGACCTCGACCTCGACGTCCACGACGAGCGCGTGGAGCTCGTCCGCGATCGGACGGCGGCGACCTTCTGGACCTTGCTGTCCGGCGTCCTGCTCGGGATCGTCGGCTGGCTCGTCGTCGACAGCCACGGGCATGCGGCCTCGTGGGTCCTCCTCGCCGCGGCGGTCGTCGTCTCGGCCTTCTTCGTCGCGCAGCTCGTCGCCCCGCGCTCGATCCGGGTGACGCTCGGGCCGGAGGGCATCGAGGCGGCCAGCTTCGGGCGGCGGATCGAGATCGGGTGGGACGACGTCCTCGTGGCCCGCGTCCGGGAGGTGGCGGGGGAGCGGATCCTCGCCGTCGACGTCCGCCCGCCCGATTCGACCGGTCCCGCGACCCGGCACGGGATGGCGGGCATGCTGCTGCCGGTGGGCGCCGACCTCGACCTCCTCCACGCGGCTCTCGAACGGCGTCTCGGCCGTGGGAACGACGGACGCCCGACGACGACGCCGGGAACGTGACCACGTCCCGGTCCTGCCGTATCGTCGTTCCATGCCGGCCAGGGGACCTCAGTGACCGACGCCATCCCGCTCGCGCTGTCCTACGACGACGTGCTGCTGCTGCCCCAGGGCTCGTCCGTCCTGCCGCGCGACGTCGACACCTCGACCGTCCTCCACTCGCGCATCCAGCTGCGTCTGCCCCTCATCTCCGCCGCGATGGACCGGGTCACCGAAGACCGGATGGCGATCGCTCTCGCCCGCAACGGGGCGCTCGGGGTCATCCACAAGAACGCGCCGATCGAGGCGCAGGCCGCGATGGTCGAGCAGGTGAAGCGCTCGGAGTCGGGGTTCATCTCCGAGCCGGTCACCCTTCGCGCCGGCGACCGCGTTGCGCATGCCGAGGAGCTCATGGCGCGCTACCGGGTGTCCGGGTTCCCGGTCATCGACGAGGACGGCCGCCTCGTCGGCATCGTCACGAACCGTGACCTGCGCTTCGGCGTCGGGGCCGACGACCTGGTGAGCGATCACATGACGTCGGACGGGCTCGTGACGGCGCCGGTCGGCACCACGCTGGAGCAGGCGCGTGACCTCATGCAGGAGCACCGAGTCGAGAAGCTCCCCATCGTCGACGGCGAGCGCCTCGTGGGCATGTTCACCTTCAAGGACGTCGAGAAGGTGCGCGCGTTCCCGAACGCGTCGAAGGACGAGCGCGGCCGGCTCCTCTGCGCCGCCGCCGTCGGCGTCGGACCCGAGGGCGCGGAGCGCGGGGCCGCCCTCGTCGCCACGGGCGTCGACCTGCTCGCGGTGGACTCCGCGCACGGCCACGCCGTCGGGGTGCTCGAGTTCGCGGCGAAGCTGAAGGGCCGCCACCCCGAGACACCGGTCATGGTCGGCAACGTCGCAACCGCGGACGGGGTCCGGGCGTGCGTGGACCACGGGGCCGACATCGTGAAGGTCGGGGTCGGCCCCGGCTCGATCTGCACGACCCGGGTCGTCACCGGCGTCGGCGCACCCCAGTTCTCCGCCGTCCGCGAGTGCGCCGAGACGGCCGGCGACCTCGGGGTCGCGATCGTCGCCGACGGCGGCATCCGCTACTCCGGCGACATGGTCAAGGCCGTCGCCGGGGGCGCGACGGCGGTGATGGTCGGCAACCTGCTCGCCGGCACCGACGAGTCACCCGGCGAGCTCGTCCTGGTCGGGGGGCGGCGCTACAAGGAGTACCGAGGGATGGGGTCGATCGAGGCGATGCGGGCCGGCTCCGCCGACCGCTACTTCCAGGGCGAGCGGCAGGCGGAGCCGAGCAAGCTCGTCCCCGAGGGCGTCTCGGGCCTCCTTCCCTACCGCGGGACGGTCGGCGAGGTCGTCGCCCAGCTCGAGGGGGGCCTGCGGAGCGGGATGGGCTACCTCGGCGCGAAGGACCTCGGCTCGCTGTCGGTCCGCGCCCGGTTCGTCCGCCAGACGGTGGCCGGGGCGCGGGAGTCGCACGTGCACGACGTCGACGTCGTCCAGGAGGCCCCGAACTACCACGTCCCCGGCGACGACTAGCGCCGTGACGGACTTCGAGGACGCCCTCCGGGCAAGGCTCGCGCGCAACGTCGAGTTCGAGCGCGAGCGTGAGCAGGACGAGCGGCAGCGGCAGGCCGACGAGCAGGCACACCGCGAGGCGGAGCAGCGCCGGCGTCGCGAGGAGCAGGGGCGCCGGGATGCCCGCCACGCCGAGATGGTCGCGCATCTCCAGGGCCTCCTCGCGCAGTTGGAGGGCACCGCGACCGGTGACTTCGTCTCCAGGGGCGGGTGGACGGAGTCGGGGGAGGAGTTCGTCGTCAAGGTGACGAGTGTCCAGCTCTCGCCTCGGCGTTCGCTCTTCGTCGAGCTCGATCGCGACGACGACGAGGTCCTGGCCCGCTGGACCTCCGACGTGGGGGAGTCGATCGAGATGTGGCGGCTCCTCGAGTTCACGCCGGAGATGCTGAGCGAGCTGATGCTGCGCCTCGTGGACCAGGAGCTCTGGCGCGACGCGACCGGGCCGCCACCCTTCCCGGGTGCGGACTAGCTGGCTGCCGTTGAGTCGCGGGTGTGGTAGCCCTGACTATCCGCCCGGCGCTCTCCCTTGTGATGCCGAGCAGGCTGTACAGGTACAGGAAGGTGGGGTCGGCGACTGTTCGGCTGGGTGAGCCCACTCTACAGTCCATCGAGCGCCATCTGAATCACGAGTGTGCCAAATAGAGCAACCAGGGCTGTGGCAATCCAGAGTAGTAAACCGACCGGCCGCGAAACACGTCTCTCCATGAGGCGATCGATGAGCAAAAATCGCCCATATAGAACGGATCCTAGGAATAGTATAGAGCCGGCCATAGCAAGCCGGTTGCCCACAAAGGGAAGAGTTGCGATGAGCGCCAAGACGACTCCGAGGAAGGCAGCGAGCGCATTAGACCTCTTGGGGGTCCGCTTAGGCTCTTCCATGACAATTACTCCTAGCTAACGCGGACAGCCGCGTCTCACCCATGGCACGATGACAGCAGCCGTGATCACGATCCCGAGAGCACCAAACCCACCCTTGAGCGCTGCGCGACCTGCTGGCCCCAGAATTTTCGCAGCGCTGTATATTCCGGAACCCGTCAATGCGGCTCCGGTAGCAAAATGCGCGGCCTCCGCGGGCAAAAAGGCCGCTTCAATGCCGAACAGGGCACCCACCAAGTCCCAGCCTGAGCAACCTGATAGACCGCTGGGGTCGCGGTAGTTGATGGGGTCGTTGCCGACGTAGGCGTAACGGTTCCAGTTGCGCGGGTCGAGGAGGTTGATGATGGGGTCCTGTTGGGTCCAGCGGCCGAGGAGCGGGTCGTAGTAGCGCTCGCCGATCTTGTAGAGGCCGGTGGGGTCGAGGTAGGCGCCGGTGAACCGCCAGGGGTTGGCGGCGGCCTGGGGCCCGGTCTCCAGGATGGTGTTGCCGAACGGGTCGTAGTCGTACTCCGCGACCGTCGTCCCGGTCACGTCAGTGACGGCCACGACCGAGCCGAGCCCGTCGTGGAGGTAGAACAGGCGCTGTGCGGGCAGACGTGCGGCCAGCAGGCCGCCGTTGAGGTCGCGGGTGTAGTAGCCGTTGACGATCCCCCCAGCGCTCTCCCTTGTGATGCCGAGGAGGCTGTAGAGGAAGGTGGAGTCGGCGACGGTTCGGCTGGGGTCGACCAGGCAACTGAAGCCGGGTACGCACACGTCGGAGCCGGTGCCGGCTTCCTCGTTCACGGTGCCCGCGGCGATGCGCTCGGACTGCCCCGTCCCGCGGTATTCGAATTTCGCCTTCACTCCGGTTCCCGGACGGGGGTCGATGGACATGGTCTGGTTGGCAGCGTTGTAGACGAACTCCGCCCCCAGGTCACTCCCGGTGAGGTTGCCTCTGCCGTCGTAGCTGAGGTGCTCGCCGTTGAACTCGATCAGCTGGTTGGCGGCGTTGTAGGTCAGGTTGTCGACCTGGACGACCGCCCCGACCGTCACCTGCTGCCTGGTCCGGTTGCCCGAGCCGTCGTAGTCGTAGGTGTACTCCCGCAGCAGGCTCCCCCCCGCGCCGGTCGTTCGGGCGTTCGTCAGCCGGTTGAGGGCATCGTAGGTGTAGGCAGTCACACTGCCCTGCTCGTCGGTGACGCGGTACCGCAGTGCCGTGTCGGGGTTGCCTGATGAGGGTTTCGTGTAGTCGTACTCGAAGCGGTAGAGGGTCGTCGTTCCCCGCGAGGCCGCTATCGAGGTCAGTCGGTCCGAGTCGTCGTACGTTGAAGTGACCACCACTCCGTTCGGGTACCGTACGACCCGTCGTTGGGAAGATGGACGCAGCCGGCAGTATCCAAGAACGCTCTCGATCCGCTCGTGTGGAACCGCTACTCGTACGCCGGCAACGACCCCGTGAACCAGGTCGTTCCTTTCGGCGACTCGCCCTGTTCCATTTGGCCTCATTTCGCCCCCGGCGTGGGGATCGAGACGGCGTTTAGAACCGAGGAGGCACGGCCGCCCAACCGCAGCTTCGGCGCCCACTCTTCGTCCGCGCACCCGTCCGCGTGGACAGCTCCCATCAAGGTGCCTGCCGGAGTGGACGGGATCGCAAGCCTCGACGTCGCGAGTTCCCTCAACAGCAGTTACGGCAGATGTGACTCCTAGGGTTCGGGGGACTCAAATAGTCGAGCGCAGTCCGTCACTCCCGCAGGCTTGTCACCAGCTCGAGGGCGTGGGCGACCCCGTCGTCGGCGACCTCCGGGACGACCAGATGCGCCGCTTCGCGCACGGCCTGCGGCGCCTGGCCCATGGCGATCGCGGTCCCCGCCAGCGCGAGCATCGACAGGTCGTTGAGGCCGTCTCCGATCGCGACGACCTCGTCGAGGCCGACCCCGAGGTGCTCGCTCGCGCGCCGCAGCGCCCGGCCCTTGTCGACCCGCGGGTCGGTCACGTTGATGAACACGACCTCGGGGGCCATCGGTGAGGTCGCGGTCCCGGCCGCGAGCCCCTCGCGCTCGAGCCGTTCGACGACCGGTGCCGGATCGTCCCCGAACAGCGCCACCGTCGCCTTGAGGACCTCCGCCTCGCCCGGGAGGTCGGCCACCAGCCCCTCGGGGTCGCGGTGGAGCATCCCCCAGTGGACCGCCGCCTCCGGCCGCGCGTCGGTGACGAAGTAGCCCTCTCCGACGTAGAGCTCTGCGTACCAGCCGTGCTCCGCGCAAAGCCGCTGGACGGTCGTCGCCTGGGCCGGCGTCAGCGGCCACGACGCGATCGTGCGCCCTTCGGCGCGGACCTCGGCGCCGTTGTGGACGATGTGCGGGCCGCCCAGACGCGTCTGGCGCCACAGCGGCGCCACTGCCGCGCGCATGCGGCCAGTCGCGAATCCGAGCGCGAGCCCCGCCT
>JBOHEE010000456.1:0-2243 GCA_050700895.1 Nitriliruptorales bacterium
CTTCGTCGGCCGCCTCGAGCGGCGGAAGGGGCTCGAGCAGCTCGTCCGCGCGTTCGTCCGCGTGAAGCGGCACCGCCCGACGGTCCGGCTGCTCGTCGTCGGCGACGGACCCGAGCGGGCGCGCTGCCAGCAGCTCCTCACCGCCCGCCTCCGCGCCGACGTGCTCTTCCTCGGTCGCGTGGACGAGGAGGACCTGCCGCGCTTCCACGCCTCGGCGGACCTCTACGTCGCACCGAACCTCGGCGGCGAGTCCTTCGGCATCGTGCTGCTCGAGGCGATGGCGGCGGGGCTGCCGGTGGTCGCGAGCGACATCCCCGGCTTCCGCTCGGTCATCCGCGACGGCGTCGAGGGCCGGCTCGTGCCACCCGGCAACGTGGCGGCTCTCGCCGAGGCGATCGACGCCCTGCTCGCGAACCCCGCCCTCCGGGACGCGCTCGCCGAGCAGGCCGCGACGTCGGCCGAACGCTACGACTGGCCCGTGGTCGTCGACGACCTGCGCCGCATCTACCAGAGGGTGCTCGTCGCGTCGTAGTCTGCCGAAGGTCCCCAGGAAGGCGGCTCGTGTCCGGCACCCTCATCCTCCTCGGCCTCGTCATCATCGTGGTGTTCCTCGGCGTGGCGCTCTACAACCGGCTCGTGACGCTCCGCAACCGCGTCGAGCAGAGCTGGTCCGACGTCGACGTGCAGCTCCGGCGGCGCCACGACCTCATCCCGAACCTCGTCGAGACGGTGCGCGGCTACGCGTCGCACGAGCGCGAGACCTTCCAGCAGGTCACCGCCGCGCGCGCCGCCGCCGTCGCGGCCGGCGGTGTCCAGGAACGCGCCGAGGCGGAGGGGATGCTGACGCAGGCACTGCGCAGCCTCTTCGCGGTCGCGGAGAACTACCCGGAACTGCGGGCGAGCGAGAACTTCCAGGAGCTCCAGCGCGAGCTGACCGCCACCGAGGACCGCATCGCCGCGGCCCGACAGCGCTACAACGCCGAGGTCCGCGTCTACGACACGGCCCGCGAGACGGTCCCCACGAACATCGTCGCGTCGCTGTTCAACTTCGCGGAGCGCGAGTACTTCGAGGTCGAGGACCCCGAGGCGCGCGACCCGGTCCGCGTGCAGTTCTGAACGACTACACGCCCAACGGCGTGTGTTGGGCTCGCCGAGAAGTCCACGCGCGTAGAACGCACACTCCTCTCAAGTCGGATGACCCCCGGCGGCTGATCGCTTAGTCAGCGCCCCCACCAGCTGCCTGCCGAGGCCGAGGGCGAGCGCCGACGACCTCGCCGCTGTCGCCCTGGCTCTCAACACCCGCCCCCGCAAGACCCTCGGATGGAAGACCCCGCCGAGGCCCTCAACCAGCACCTACTATCCCTCCAGGCAACGGTGTTGCTTCGACCCCTTGAACCCAAGCAGTACACCTCGATCCGCTACGGCGAACGGCTCGCCGGGCTCGGCGCTGTACCGTCGATCGGGTCGGTCGGCGACAGCTGCGACAACGCTCTGGCGGAGGCGACCAACAGCCTCTACAAGACGGAGCTGATCCGCCAGCAAGGTCCGTGGCGCGGCGTCGACGACGTCGAGCTCGCCACCCTCGGGTGGGTGCACTGGTTCAACAACGAGCGGATCCACGGCACCCTGCATGACATCCCGCCGGTCGAGTTCGAGGCCGCCTACCATCACCAACAGGACGCCAACCGCCCGGTTGGAATCCAATGAACCGAGTCTCCACCGAACCCAGGGTGGATCACGCATCGCACGGGGCATCGCCGCGCTGGATGAGCTCAACCAGCGGCTCGCGTCACCGAAACGGCGGATCAAGACCACCGTCGCGGTCGAGCAGGCTGCCACCACCGCGCTCGCCAAGGTCAACGCGGCCCGCTGGATCCGCTTCCACATCGTCGAGACCGAAGAGGAGACCTTCCGGCAGGAGAAGCGCGGCCGGCCCGGTCCCGAGACCCGCTACCGCAGAACCGTCCGGGCCCGCCACCGCGTCCAGTGGACCGTCGACCAGGCCCAGGTCGCGGCCGACGCCGCCTCCGATGGCTGCTGGCCGCTGATCAGCACCGACCGGGACATGACCGGCGAGCAGCTGCTGACCGCCTACAAGTGGCAGCCCAACCTCGAGAAACGCCACGCCCAGCTCAAGGGCACCCAGCTCGTCGCGCCGATGTTCCTCCGCGACCCCGCCCGCATCGAAGGGCTGCTGTGCTGCCACTTCATCGCCATGCTCATCCAGGCGCTCATCGAACGCC
>JBOHEE010000457.1:0-8219 GCA_050700895.1 Nitriliruptorales bacterium
AAGAAGTCGAGCGCGGCCCCACAAGTCTCTCGTAGCCGCGCGGAACGTAGCCCCCGACTGACTCGGGGGTTCGGGGGCTCAAGAAGTCGAGCGCGGCCCCACAAGTCTCTCGTAGCCGCGCGGAACGTAGCCCCCGACTGACTCGGGGGTTCGGGGGCTCAAGAAGTCGAGCGGGCTCTCCGAGTCTCCCCTTGGACCCGAGACGTAGCCCCCGACTGATCAGGCGCCCTGAGGGGCGCGTCTTTCGCGAGGCGGGAAGGCGCCGAAGTGTCCTGCCACAGGAGGGCCACGGGCTCTAGGCTCGTAGCACGCTCCGGACCGGAAGGATCACCCGGACGTGGACGGCACGACCGCAATGGCGCGGTCCGACGAGCCGGCCGCCTCGCTCCAGGAGCGGCTCGAGCAGCGAGTCGATCCCGAGCTCCGGGCGGTGGCGCGCGACTTCGGCCGCGCCGTCCTCCGACGCGTGCCGGCCGATCAGCTCGCCGGGACGGATCCGAACGCCCTCGCGGCGGAGATGGCCGACCTCCTGCACCTCGTCGCCAACCGCCCGGTGGGCGAGATCGCGCTCCGGGTCCGCAATCCCGACACGGGTCTCGACGCCAGCCCGGAGCCGGGCACGGTCGTCGAGTTCACCGGCGAGGACCGGGCGTTCCTGCTCACCACGACCACCGAGGCGCTCCGGGACCACGGCCACGAGATCGTCCGGCGCATGCACCCGATCCTCGGCGTGGAGCGGGAGGCGGACGGCCGGCTTCGCAGCATCGTCCCGGCCCGTGGCGCCGAGCACCGCGAGTCGGTGGTCCGCCTCGAGCTCGGGACGCGCCTCGCCGCGGCGGAACGCGACGAGGTCGAGAAGCTCATCCGCACGGTGCTCACCGACGTCGTCGCCGCCACCCGCGACTTCCAGCCGATGCGCGCCGCGGTCGCCGAGGTGGCCGACGAGATCCGCGAGCACGTCGCCGCGGGGCGCGACGGCGAGGCCGGCGAGGCCGCGGCCCTCCTCGACTGGCTGCTCGAGGACAACTTCGTCCTGCTCGGCTGCCGCTCGTACGACGTCGTCGAGCACGACGGCGAACCCGCGGTCCGCGTCCGGCCCGATTCGGGCCTCGGGATGCTCGTGGACGCCGACGCCTCCCAGTACGCGGACCCCGTCCCGCTCGCCGACGCCGACCGCGGCATGCGTGAGCGCTACGCAGCACCCGGACCGCGCGTCACGATCGTGCGCAGCCATCGCGTCAGCACGGTCCACCAGCGGGTGCGGCTCCTCAACGTCTGGGTCGAGCGCGTCAACGTCGCGGGCGAGCACGTGGGCCAGTTCCGGCTTCTCGGCCTCTTCACGCGGAAGGCCGAGGCCGAACGAACGAGCACCGTCCCCGTCCTTCGCGACAAGTTGCGCCGGTTCCTCGAGCTCGAGGACATCGTCGAGGACAGCCACGACGAACGCACCTTCATCGCGCTCTTCGATGCGTTGCCGAAGGAGGAGCTCTTCGAGCTGTCGCTGGAGGAGCTCCGCGCGACCCTGCTCGGTCTCCTCGCCGCGGAGGAGGCGGAGGACGTCCGCCTGCTCTGCCGCACCGAGCCTCTGACGCGCACCGCCTCGGTGATCGTCTCCGTGCCGCGGGACCGCTACGACGCCCGCCTCCGGCAGCGCATCCAGACGCTGCTGCTCGAACGGTTCGGGGGCCACTCGGTCGACGTCGACCTGTCCCTCGGCGACCGGCCGGACGCGGTCGTCCGCTTCGCCGTCCACGTGCCCGAGGGGGACATGCCCGTCGTCGACGAGGCCCTGCTCGAGGCGGAGGTCCGGACCCTGTCGCGGACCCACCTCGACGAGATACGAGACACCCTGCTCGCCGACGACGCGATGGCGGGCCGGCGGCTCGCCGACGAGGTCGCCCCGCGCCTGCCACCCACCTACCTCGAGCACACCCCGCCCGAGCGGGCGGTCGCCGACCTGCGGGAGGTGGCCGCGCTCCTCGAGGGCGAGGACGAGCTTCGCATCGTCCTCCACGAGGACACGCGCGGTCAGCCGCTGACGCGGGTGAAGCTCTTCAAGCGCGGTCCGGGCGTCCAGCTCTCCGACGTGCTCCCGATCCTCGAGAGCCTCGGGCTCACCGTCGCGGAGGAGCTCCCCTTCCGTCTCGAGCCCGCGCCGGAGGGGCCCGAGATCCACGTCCACGACTACGGCGTCCACGTCGCCGGTGAGCCGGTCGACTTCGAGGTCGACGGTCCGCGGCTGGCTGCGGCGGTCATCGCGGCGTGGGAGGGGCGGCTCGAGGTGGACTCCCTGAACCGCCTCGTGGTCCGCGCCGGGCTCGACTGGCCCTCGGTCGGGCTGTTGCGGGCGTACCGCCGCTTCCGCCGCCAGGTCGGGACCGCCTACACGTCCGACTACCAGAACGACGCGCTCGTGCAGAACCCGGATGTCGCGCGGGCGCTCGTCGAGCTGTTCGCGGCGAAGTTCGATCCGGACCGGGCGGCGGACGCGGCCGACATTCACTTCGCCCGGGCGGCGGCGCTCCAGGCGTGCGAAGCGGTGGAGCGTCTCGACCACGACCGCATCGTGCGCGCCTTCCTCGCCTCGATCGACGCGACCGTTCGCACGAACCACTTCCTCGGAAACGATGGCCCGCTCGCGCTGAAGTTCGCGAGCGCCCGAGTCCCGCGCACCCCGAAGCCGGTCCCCCACCGCGAGATCTTCGTCTACGCGCCCTGGTTCGAGGGCATCCACCTCCGCGGCGGTCCGGTCGCGCGCGGGGGCATCCGCTGGAGCGACCGCCGCGACGACCTGCGGACCGAGATCCTCGGGCTCATGCAGGCGCAGGTGCTGAAGAACGCGGTGATCGTGCCGACCGGCGCGAAGGGCGGCTTCGTGCTGAAGGCGCCGCCGACGGACCCGGCGGGTTTGAAGGACGTGGTCCGGCGCGCCTACGAGGCCTTCATCCGCGCGCTCCTCGAGGTCACCGACGACGTCGTCGACGGCGAGGTCCGCTCCCCGGACCGGGTCCGACGCCACGACGGGGACGACCCCTACCTCGTGGTCGCCGCCGACCGCGGCACCGCGACCTTCTCGGACTTCGCGAACGCGATCGCCCAGGAGCGCGGTTTCTGGCTCGGCGACGCCTTCGCGTCCGGTGGGTCGCGCGGCTACGACCACAAGGCGCTCGGCATCACCGCGAAGGGGGCATGGCTCGCGGTCCGCCGCCACTTCCGCGAGCTCGGCATCGACGTCCAGACGGAGCGGACGACGGTTGCTGGCGTCGGCGACATGTCGGGCGACGTGTTCGGCAACGGCATGCTGCAGTCACGGGCGATCGCGCTCGTGGCGGCCTTCGACCACCGCGACATCTTCCTGGACCCGGACCCCGATCCCGAGCGAGCGTTCGAGGAGCGCCAGCGGCTCTTCGCCGACCCGTCGCTCACCTGGCAGGACTGCGACCGCGAGGTGATCAGCGAGGGCGGTGGCATCTGGTCACGCGACCGTAAGAGCATCCCGCTGTCGCCGCAGGTGCGCGAGCTGCTGAGGGTCGAGGACGAGGAGCTGCCCCCGCCCGCGCTCCTCCAGGCGGTCCTCCGCGCCCCCGTCGACCTGCTCTTCGCCGGCGGGATCGGCACCTTCGTGAAGGCCCCGGACGAAACCCACGAGGAGATCGGCGACCGCGCGAACGACGAGGTTCGGATCGACGCTACCGAGTTGCGCGCCCGGGTCGTCGGGGAGGGGGCGAACCTCTTCCTCACCCACCGCGCCCGCATCCAGTACGCACGCCGGGGCGGACGCGTGAACGCCGACTTCATCGACAACGTGGCCGGGGTCGACATCTCCGACCACGAGGTGAACCTGAAGATCCCCCTCCGCGTCGCGCGCGCCCGCGGCCGCCTGAGCGCGGACGAGCGCGACCGCCTCCTCGCGCAGGTCACCGACGACGTCGTGGCCGCCTGCCTCGCGGACGTCGACGCGCAGGTGTGGCGCCTGTCCCAGGAGGCGCACGAGAGCCCGACGCGGATGGACGCCTACGAGAACCTGATGGCCGAGCTCGGGTCCCTGTCGGTGCTCGACCGCGAGGTGGAGTCGCTCCCGTCCTCAGAAGCGATGGCGGAGCGCATCGGGTCCGACGCGGGCATGACCCGACCGGAGCTCGCGGTCCTGCTGGCGGCAGCGAAGAGCGAGCTGGCCGCGAACCTCGTCGCCTCCGGCCTCCCCGACCAGGCCGCGATGTCCGAACCGTTCCGCAGCTACTTCCCCGCCGCTCTGCGCGAGACGTTCGCCGACCTGCTCGGCGAACACCGCCTCCGGCGCGAGCTCGTCGCGACCGTCGCCGCGAACGAGCTCGTGAACCGCCTGGGCGTGACCTTCGCCTTCCGCCTCGCCCGCGAGTTCGGCCAGCAACGGGCCGACGTGGTCGGCGCCTACTGGATCGCCAAGGAGGTCTCGGGGGTCGAGCGCTGCTGGGAGCTCGTCGACCGCCTCGAGCAGTCCGGCGAGACCACGGTCGCCCTCGACGCGAAGCAGCGCGTCGACGCCACGCTCGAAACCCTCGTGCGCGAGTACCTCCGCGCCGGCGACGTCGTCGACATCGCGACCACGGTAGACCGTGACCGCCCCGTGTTCGCGCGGGTCGACGAGGCCTTCGCGAGCATTGGCGCCGCAGCCGCGACGGTCGAGGAGACCGACCAGGCCGAGCGCCTCGTGGACGCCGGGCTCGACCCGGAGGCGGCGATCGCCCTCCTGCGGTTCCCGGACCTCCAGATCGCGCCCGACGTCGCGCAGGTCGCGCGGACGGTCGAGCGCGACGCAGGGGTCGTCGCGAGCGCGTTCCTCCTGCTCCGCCGGCCGCTCGGCCTCGACCTCCTGACCCGGCTCCTGCGGGAGGTGGAGCCGACCGAACGCTGGTCGCGCTGGCAGCTGAGCGGGCTCGTCGACGACCTCCGCGACGTCCACCGCGTCGCCGCCCACCGCGCCCTCATCGAGCACGAGGACCTGGACGTGCCGGACGCCATCGAAGCGTTCGCCACCGCGAGGCGCGACGCGGTCGAGCATGCAGTCGGTCTCGCCCGGCAGGCCGCGGACGAGGAGGGGACGCACCGCCTCGAGGCGATCGCCGTCGCGGTCCGCGCCGCCCGCGCCGCCGTCCGCCCCCTCGCCTGACCGTCAACCGTTCCGGCGGATCCCCGAAGCCGTTGCGTGAGCATCGAGTTCCAGGGGGTGGACCTGGATGCTCACACAACGGGGATCAGGTCTTCTTTCCCTTGCGCTGCTTCTTCCAGGCGCGGACCTCTTCGAGCAGCTCGGGCGAGTCGATGTCCGCGACCGAGCGCGGAGTCTCGTCCGAGAAGGGCGCGGCGGCCTCCTCCCAGCCTTGCGGGGCGACGCCGAGGCGCTTGCCGAGAACCGCGAGGAAGATGCGCGACTTCTCGTCGCCGAAGCCGGGGAGGTCCTTCAGCCGCTCGAGGGCGGTCGCGCCGTCCTCGGCGGTCTCCCAGACGGCGGCGGCGTCGCCGTCGTAGTGCTCGACGAGGTAGGCACAGAGGTCCCGCGCCCGCTTCGCCATCGAGCCCGGGAAGCGATGCAGCGAGGGCTTCTGCTTGAAGTAGCCCTCGATCTCCTCGTCGTCCATCGCGCCGATCTTGGCGGCGTCGAGCGAGCCGCCGAGCCGCTCCTTGAGGCGGTAGGGCCCTACGAAGGCCCACTCCATCGGCACCTGCTGGTCCAGCAGCATCCCGATCAGGAGGGCCAGCGGATCCTCGGCGAGGAGCTTGTCGGCCTCCTCGTCCCCGGTGATCCAGAACGTCCCGGTCCCCATGTCGTCCTCCTCGCCGTCCGTGCCGAGCGGTCACGCTACCCACCCTTCGCCGACGCCTCGCGCCAGGGGTAGTCGGCGAGGGCGGCCCCACTGCTGCTCGTCGATGAAGTCCCACACCCAGAGGCTCGCACCGAGCGCCCCGGTCCTGGCGGCCGAGTCGAGGAAGCGGAGGGTCTCGCAATCCCCCGTTCCGCCAACGACGGAGTGTGCCGGGACCTGCGCCCGCTGCCCGCGATTCGGCGAGATGCTCAGCCGACGTCGGCGTGGACGACGATGCCGTCCTCGATGCGGAGGTTGATGCGATCTGTGCGGTAGTCGTCGGTGACCGCGTAGTCCTCGCCGTCGCGGGAGACCACTCTGGGCTCCGCCCCGGCGGCGAGGATGCGGTCGGTCGCCTCCGCCTCGGTCAGGCCGACGACCTCCTTCGCGAGCGCCTCGTAGTCGGAGCTCGCGCCCTCGGAGCCGGCGTCGCCGGGCTCGCCCGGCTCCGCCTCGCCCGGCTGGTCGGGCTCGGCGCCTGACGGCGGCTCGACGGGGAGCGGCTCGGGATCGACCGGCAGCGGGGCCGGCTCCGGCTCGGCGAACTCGATGTGGCCGTCGGCGACCGTCATGACCTGCCAGAAGCCGCCGTTGTCGTCGCGGAAGCGGACACCGGGCAGGAGCCACGTCGTCCCGTCCGCGTCGAAGTGCAGCGTCAGGCTCGGCTGGGCGGAGACGAGCCGGACGGTCATCGTCTCGCCCTCGCCCTCGGGCGCCGGGAGGATCGAGACCGGGTCGTCGGAGCTGACCGGCGCGTCGGGATCGACGGCCGGATCAGCGGACGCGGCCGCGTCGACCGCTCCAGCCGCGGCGACCGCGGACTCCGCGGTCCCGACCGCGGTCTGGCGAAGGACGCCCCCGCCCCAGTAGCCGCCCGTGCGGAGGCGCTCGACGGCCTCGTCGGCATCGATCGTGGGGTAGTCGCCGACCGTCACGACGGTCGCGAGCGTGCCGCTCGCGGAGGTCAGGGCGCCCTCGGCGCCGTAGCCCGCGGAGGCGTAGAGGTCCGTGGGCCGTCCGTCGACCGGGATGGTCGCGCTCGCCCAGGCGCCCCATTCGTCCGCGTACACCTCGCTGATCTCCGGCGTGCCGGGGAGGCCGAGGTCGGCGAAGAGGGCCGCGGCGGCACGGCGTGCCTCGTCCGCGGTCGGGACACCGGAGGGCGGGGTCGGATCGGGGCAGGGCTCGATCAGCGGCCGCGGCTCCGGCGCGTCCTCGTCGGGGTCCTTGCGGACCTCGTCGTCGGTCGTCGGAGCGGGCTGCGGGTCCTCGGGGGTGCTCGCGTCGTCCTCCGTCTCGGTCGGCTCGCCGGCCGTGCCGGTGGAGCCGCTGACGCCCCCGCCGTCCTCCGCGCCGGAGTCGCCGATGCCGCCGTCGGGCTCGACGGGAATCGCGGGCTCGGCGCAGGCGACGCCGCTGTGGAGGCTCGGGTCGCTGTAGTACCACTCGCCCGTCGACCCGACCCAGAGGCTCGGTCCGGAGCCGTCCTGCGGGCCGGCCTGGTAGGCGCCGTCGCCGTGGGGAGAGGCGGTCGGCTCGCCGAGTCCGAAGTACGCCGCGAGCTGCACGGCGGCGGCGCGGAGGTCGCGGGGCGCCTCCAGCCGCCAGGCGGTGACCTCACCGGCCGGGAACCGGGCGCCGTCGCTCAGAACGAACTCGATCATCGCTGGGAACGACAGCCGGGCCGCGTCGTCCGCCGGCGCCCCGGCGGCCAGAGCCTCGCCCTGCGCGGTGCCCGCAGATCCGGAGATCCGGATCACCGGAGGGCCGCTGCGGCCGTTCAACGTCACGATGAGGGCGGCGACGGCGGCGAGCGCGATCACCGCCGTGACGAGCTGCCACACGCTCCAGCGCCGGGAAGTGGTCGTGGTCACCGTCGGTCTCCTGCCCGAGTGCGGTCACCCGTTGTGACCGTGTCGGGTGGTGTGACGTCGGCTGGGCCGCGGCGGTTGCGCTCGGCTCATTGAGTCCCCCGAACCCCCTGCTCAGCCGCGTGTGCCGGCAAGGGGGTTCCACGGCGCGCCGACGTCGCGAGGCGTGGCGAGCTCCACGACGGCGACCTCGAGGACGAGGTCCGGCGGGAGCGGCGAGCTCTTCAGCTCGAGATCCGTCCGTGCGAGGCGGTCGTGGCACCAGGCGAGCTCGCCGGGGCCGAACCGCGCCGCCGCCCGCTCGACGTGGCGGTGCTGGCCCTTCGACATTCCCGCCTCCTCCGGACCCGCACCACCGCGGACCTGCAGGAGCTGGCGCATGCGGTAGGTGATGGCCCCCATGAGCGCGAGAGGGTCCTGGCCGGCCTCGACGGCGCCGCGGAGCGCGACGAGCGCCGCTGCGGGATCACGCTCGGCGATCGCGTCGGCGAGGGCGAAGCCGCCG
>JBOHEE010000458.1:0-2449 GCA_050700895.1 Nitriliruptorales bacterium
GCGACCGAGTTTGGTCTCGCGCCCTGGCGCGAGCAGCCCGTCGTCCTCCAAGCCGGTCAGGAGCGCGCCCGACGAAGGCACGCTCAGCCCGACCAGGTCGGAGACCTCGGTGGAGGAGACGCGCCCCCGCGCCCGCGCCCAGGCGAGGATCACGTCGCGCCGGCGGTCTGACACTCGGAGCGTGGCCGTGCGTTTCGCCAACTTGGCTTGCGCGGTGTCACTCAGTCGGTACGCCGGAGGATGTCCCGCCGGCACCCCGTCGACTGGCGTGATCAGCGGGTCACCGTCGACGCGCACGCCGGCCACGCGGCGCAACGCTGCCTCGGTCTCTGCCGCCGGCCGCTGAACCACCGGGGCGGCGAACTCGACGTCGATCCAGCCATGGCGACTCAGATGCTCGACGACCAGCAACGCGTCCACGTCCGAGGCAACGTCGGCGGGCGCGGCCGAGGCGAGCAGCGCGAGCACCTCCTCATCTGGATCTCCTCCCATGAGCCCGACGCGGACGTACGGCCCGGCGATCTCGGTGATCTCCGGCTCGTGATGGCCGACGGCGAGCATGTCTTGCACCATCCGATCGATCCCGATGCCCTCGCGCTCCGCGAGTCGCAGCGTGGCCATGGCCTCGGCGAGGCTCCGGTACCGGGGCACGGCGGGGTGCGTGATGATGTTCGACGGCTCGACGCCGCCGATGAAGCCTCCCGGTGAGGTCACGACGAGGGTGTCGCCGATGTGCTCGATCACCGTGGGCTGCGGCGATCCCCAGTCGCGGTGCACGCTGCCGTTGACGATCGCCTCACGAACTGCACGCGGCGACAGCGCCCGTAGCTGACCATGCGCGAAACCCTCGGCGACGTGGACAACCCGGTTGGCTGCCTGACTGGCTTGATCGACCTCCCATGTCTGCTCGAGGAGGGGACGACTGCTCCGAACGCGGTTCGTGCTGTCCGCTCCGGGAACGTCTCGTCGGATGTAGTCGAGCCCGACGTCGGGCGAACCGACGAAGAGGAGTGACCCGGCATTCGTCAGGATGCCGTCACCGGTCACCACGTTGAGACGGCGGAGCAGGTCCTCATCCGTCGCGGCTACGAGATCGAGTGCAGCTTCATCCCCGGCGGCTCGGAGATAACGGCGAGCGATCTCGACCGCTACGGGGTTGACGTCCGCAAGCGTGTGTCCCGAATGCTGAGCCGACCAGTCGACGCCGCTGCGCTGCAGTTTGCCGGCGTGCCATGTCGTCGGATCGACCTCGACGCAGTTGTCGTCGACGCGCCACTTGATCTTCCCCTCGTGGCGGATGGGCTCGATGGCCTCATGCGTGGTGAGGACCAACAGCCGAGTCCCGTCGAGGTCCACCACGCGGACGTCGACCGTGAGGCGGTGCTCGGCGAGCTCCCAGATCCGGTGGCGGAGCCAGCCAGGGTCGAGGTCGGTCCCGATTCTCGTGCCATCGTCGGCGACACCGAGGACGAGTGCGCCACCCCCGGGCGTGTTGGCAAGACAGGCCATCTCCCCGGCGAGGTAGCGCGCCGCGGCGTCGTTTTGCGTCCCGCCGGCTTGAATCGCGCCTGCCGCCCCGCGACGGCCCGGTTCCTCCTTGACGTCCACGGCCGCCACCTCGATGTCTCGCGGTACGTCGCCATCGGCGAGCTTCTGCAGGACGGCCGTGACCTGCGTTTCCAGCGAGTCGGGACCGAGGAATCTGTAAGCCACAGTCCTCCTTCGGCACTAACCTACACTTTTCGCAGCGAAAGTATAACCACCTCCCCGACGCTTCTGGATCACTGCTCAGGAGATGGGCCACCGGACATGGACGCCACCCAAACCCGGCTCCACGACCTGTTCGACCTCGCCGCCTACGCCCCCAAACAATGAGTTAGGTAATACAACCCCGACCCACAAACACCCCACCTGACCTGCGACTATCCCCCACCAGCACGAGCTAGCCAGGAAAGTACCGCTAGTGCCGCAGGGCATCGACAGGCTCGATCCGAGCTGCCCGCAGCGCCGGGTAGAGCCCGGCCAGGAGGCCTATGAGCCCGCCGACGACCGGTCCCGGAAGGACGTACTCGGAGCTCATGATCGCCGTCCAGCCGCGTTGCCACGACACCAGCACGACCGTGACCGCCCCACAGGTGGCGCCCATCAGACCCCCGAGGGCACCGAGCGCGCTGGACTCGGCGAGAAACTGCGCGGCGATATGGCGAGGACGCGCGCCCAACGAACGTCTGAGGCCGATCTCGGCAGTTCGCTCGAGGATCGCGACCAGGGTCGTGTTCGCGATGCCCAGCGCGCCGACGATCACGGCGAGCGCGGCGAGCAGCAGGAAGAGTGCGTTCACGTCGGAGGCAACCCCCGACTTGAGGTCGCGCGGATCGGGTGGTGGAACGACCGAGAGGAGCGATGGCGCCTCGGGCCGGAGGGCCAACGCAGCCTGGCGGGCGATGAG
>JBOHEE010000459.1:0-2063 GCA_050700895.1 Nitriliruptorales bacterium
CCTTTGCAGGGGCATGGGGCGATCGCCACGGCAGCCACGAGCGACTCGCCGCAGGGAGGCCGCTGGGGATCCCCCTTTGCAGGGGTATGGGGCTCAGGAAGCGGAGCGTCGCCGCGCGAGTGTCCCCCCGGCGGGGCGGAACGTCGCCCCCCAGCAGTTTCGGGGCGGCGCTACGCTCGGCGCGGTCTCAGCCTCTGAGGGAGGGGTACGCGTGTCGGACGCAGCGGAGCGTGAGGTGGCCGCCGAGGAGCTGAGCGGCGAACCGGGTGGACAGCCGCGGGCGGCGGCCTTCTTCGACCTCGACCGGACGCTCATCAGCGGTGCGTCGGCGTTCGCGTTCGGGATGGCGGCCTGGCGCCACGACATGGTCACGGCGCGGGAGCTCGTGAACGACGCCGCGAACGCGCTCGTCTTCCGGCTCACCGGCGGCTCGGACGAGCGAACCGAGCGGACCCGCGACCGCATCCTCGGCGCGGTGGAGGGGACCGCGGTCGAGGACCTCGCGGAGATCGGCGAGGAGGTCGTCCCCGAACTCCTCGCGAAGGTCCGCCCCGAGTCGCAGTCACTCCTCGAGATGCACGCGGAGGCCAGACGTGACCGCTACATCGTCTCGGCGTCGCCGCAGGAGCTGACCGACGCTCTCGCGCAGGCGCTCGGCCTCGAGGGCAGCGTCGGGACCCGGTCGGAGATCGTCGGCGGCCGCTACACGGGCCGGCTCGACGGGCCGTTCGTGTACGGGGCCGGCAAGGCGGAGGCGATCGCGAAGCTCGCCGCCGAGAAGGGCTACGACCTGCGCCTGTCGTACGCCTACAGCGACTCGGCGAGCGACCTGCCGATGCTCGAGCTCGTCGGGCACCCGGTCGCGGTCAACCCCGACCGCAACCTCGAGCAGGTCGCCCACCAGCGCGGCTGGCCGATCGTCGTGTTCAGCCGCAAGGCGAAGCGCGTCGTGAAGACGACCACCGCCTCCGCGGGCGCCGCCGGGATCGCGCTCGCCACGTACTTCTTCGGCCGCCGCCACGGCCGCATCAGCGCGGAGGCCGCGCGGGGCCGGCGCTTCGGACGGTGACGGGCGAGACCCGCCCCTCCCGTTTCGACCGGACGCCGCACCTCGTCACCGTCGTCGCGGAGTCGGATCGTCTCGCGGCGCTGCTCGCCGCCGCCGAGCCCGCCGCGGAGGAGGTCGCAGCAGGCCGGGCGCGCGCCGCCGTCGCCTCTCTCCGGCTCGACGGTTCACCCGTCACCGAACCGCCCACCGAGTTGCCGTCCGCCTCGATCGACCTCGAGGCCGGCGACCTCGCCCGGACCACCTGGCTGGACGTGCTCCGCTCCGCACGGGCCGATGGCGAAGCCGACGACGACGTCCTGCCGGCGGCGGTCGCGCTCGAGTACCGCGGCGTGCGCGAGGCGCTGGACGCCGACGACCTCATCGAGTCCCTCCTCGCGACGCCTTCCCGAGCGCTCGCCGACCTCCACGCCCGGCTCGTCCGCGGCCTCGTGCCCGAGAGCGAGGCCGGCCGCGTGCGACGAACCCGCCAGGCGGTCCACGACGCGAGCATCGGCCGCGTGATCTACAACGCCGCCCCGCCGGACGCGATCGAACCGCGCCTCGCCCTCCTCGACGCCTGGGCGAGCTCGACCGGCGCGCGCGAGCACGCGCTGGTCGTCAGCGGCGTCGTCCACCACGAGCTGCTCGCGGTCCACCCCTTCGAGTCCGCCAACGGCCGGCTCGCGCGCACGGCCGCCCGTCTCCTTCTCCGCGGTCGCGGGCTCGACCCGCACGGGATCGCCGCCATCGAGGAGGTCCTTGCCGAGGACCCGCTCGGCTACCACGAGGAGGTCGCCCGCACCCTCCACCGCCGCGACCTCACGATCTGGCTGGAGCGCTGGGGGGAGGCGGTCGCCGCGGGCCTCCGCCGCGCCGCCCGCGACCTCGACCTCCTCGACCCGGCGATCCCCCGCCGTGCGGCGGCATTCGTGCACGCCCGCGAGGGGCCGTTCACGATCGCCGACTACCGCGCCGATGCCGGCGTCGGTTCGGAGGAGGCCCGCGCCGACCTGGA
>JBOHEE010000460.1:0-3822 GCA_050700895.1 Nitriliruptorales bacterium
TGGCCCGCCGCGCTCGTCCTCGGTGGCATCGCGGCCGCGCTGTTCGGCCTCGCCCCGCGCGCCACGGGTGTGGCCTGGGGCGCGCTCGTCGCCTTCCTCCTGCTCGGCCAGGTCGGCCGCGTCCTGCAGCTCGACCAGTGGCTGCTGAACCTGTCGCCGTTCACCCACACCCCCCGGCTCCCCGGCGTCGAGGTGACGGCCGCACCGCTGCTCTGGCTCCTCGCCGTCGCGGGGGCGCTGGCCGCGGCCGGGCTGGCCGGCTTCCGCAACCGCGACCTCGACGAGTAGGGCGTGCCTGTAGGCCCCCCACCCCTTGTGCGCATCTGCCCGCGACAGGTGAGGACAGATGCGCACACGACGATCTTGCGTGGCCGGCCTCACGTTCGGACCGGTCCCCTTCGGGGGCGCCGCCGCCCCCAGCGCCTACCGTCGGGCACAACGTGACCCGTCTGCCCTCCACCTGGCGCCCGCGCGTCTCGCTGGCCTGGCCGGCGATGGCGACCGGCTTCGTCCGCGTGACCATGCGGACCGTCGATCTCATCGTCGTCGGGATCGTGATCGGGGCGGGCGGTGTCGCCGCGGTCGGCGTCTCCGACGCGGCGATGCGGGTCGTGCTCATGGGGGCGCTGGGTCTCTCCGCGGGGACGATGGCGACGGTGTCGCAGCGCACGGGTGCGGGCGACCGGGCGGGGGCGATGGTCGTCACGTCATCGCAGCTCAGCGAGGCCGTACGCCCGGGCATGAGCCACTACTGCGCTGCGAAGGGGGCGATCCGCCAGCTCGTCCGCGCAGCGGCGGTCGACCTCGCACCGCACGGCATCCGCGTGAACGCGGTCGCCCCCGGACCGACGGTCACGGAGGCGAACCGCGACCTGTTCGCCCGCCCGGAGGTCCGCGAGGCGAACGAGAGACTCATCCCCCTCGGCCGTCTCGGCGAGCCGCGGGAGATGGTGGGTGCCGTCCTCTACCTGCTCTCCGACGCTGCCTCCTACACCACCGGAGCGACCCTCTTCGTCGACGGCGGGTACACGGTTGTCTGACGCCTCCCGCACGGACGTGCCGACCTCCCGCTGGTCCGAGGGGTCCTGGCGCATCGCCTTCGGGGTCGCACTGACCCTGGCGATGGCGGTGGCGACGTTCGTCCAGTTCGCGCTCGGCGCGCTCGGTCCGGCGCTCACGGCCGATCTCCGCCTGACCCGGTTCCAGTTCGGCTCGCTCAGCACGGTGTTCTTCACGCTCGGTGCGCTCGCGTCGCCCTTCGCCGGGCGGCTCGTCGACGCGGTCGGCGGACGCCGCGTCATGATCGCGCTCTTCGCGCTCGACGCCGTGACCTTCCTCGCGATGGCGGTGTCCCCGTCCTACCTCTGGCTGCTCGCCGCGGTGTCGGTCGGCGGGATCGCCATCTCGGCCTGCAACCCGGTCACCAACCAGCTCGTCGCCGTCCACATCCCCAGGGGAGGCGGACAGGGGACGATCATGGGGGTGAAGCAGTCCGGCGTCCAGGTGGGCGCCGTCATCGCCGGCGTCGGGCTTCCGGCCGCGGCGGCCACCCTGGGTTGGCGCGCCGGCATCGCCATCGCCGCGGTGCTCGCCGTGGGAGGTGCGCTGCTGTCGGCAGCCATCCTGCCTCGTCCCGAGCACAGCGCGCGGCCGGCGGGGGAGGCGCCCCGAGGCACGCCTCCGGTGCCGGCGGTCCGGTGGCTCATCCCCTACGCCTTCTTCATGGGCGCCGGGGTGGCCGCGGCCACGGCGTACGTGGCGCTCTTCGCCCACGAACGGCTCGGCTTCTCCCAGGTCCGCGCCGGCCTCGTGCTCGCCCTCATGGGAGCCGTCGCCGTGGTGGCGCGCATCGTGTGGGCGCGGGAGGCGGAGCGGGCGGGCCGCGTCGTCCTCCCACTCGCTCTCATCGGTGGCCTCGCGGTGATCTCGACCGCGCTCCTCGTCGTCGCGGAGGCGGTCGGCCAGGTCCTCGTGTGGGTCGCGGCCGTGGGCGTGGGCATCAGCGGGTCCGCCTGGAACTCGGTGGGCATGCTGGCGATCGTGCGCGAGACGGACCGGAGCCTGGCCGGCCGCGCGTCGGGCCGTGTCCTCGCGGCCTTCTACCTCGGGCTCCTCGCCAGCCCGGTCGCCTTCGGCGCGATCGTGGACGCGACCGACTCCTACCGGCTCGCCTGGGGCCTCGTCGGCCTCCTCTTCCTCGCCGGCGCCGCCGTCACGTTCGCCTGGTACCGCTCCCGACGTTCGAACCGACCGCAAGGACCGTTCGCGTGATCAGCGGCGCTCGACCTTCCGCGGGTAGGACTCGTAGTCGAACGTCTCGCCGTTGAGCGTGACGCTCGACGTGAGCGGCACCGGGTTGGCGACGGTCGCCTCGGCGTAGCAGCCGTTCTTCGCGTTGCGGACGAGCGCCGCGACCCGGGCCGGATCGTCGTCGGACTCGATCTCGACGTGCGTCTCGACCTCGTGGCACTTCGCCGAGATCGTCCCCGCGAACACGGAACCTTCGCTCGACCAGTGCGCCTTCACCCGCACGCGAGCGTCCGAGAACCCCACCTTCAGCATCCGCCCGTACCGGACGAGTTGGGTGAGTATTCAGAACCCGACAGCGGCGATGAGGTAGTGGAGCGGTCGCGGGTGGTTGTCCTCACCCCCGAGCTCGGGCGGCTCGTCGCTGTGGAAGGTGAACTCCCGCACCGTCGCGCGGTGCAGCATCTTCTCAAGGTTCTCGGTGTCGGCCTCGTGGATCACCTCGCGCTTGCGGACGTCGGGGTCGAGGCCGGACGGGACCTCCTGCTCCGAGGGCATGGGTCCTCCTAGGTGCGCGTCGACGTCGTGATCCAAGCCAGACGAGTCTGTCGGAACCTCTTGACACCCACCGGCAGGTTTGTTTGTATGGGTTCCTAATAAACTCCACGAGGTGGAAGGGACGGTCGCGTGGCACTCCTGAGGGCGGCGGTGGGGACGGGGGCCGCGCGCAACAAGGACGCACGCCAGCACAACCTCCGTGCGGTCCTCCAGGCGATCTCCTCCGCAGGGGAGCTCAGCCGCGCCGACATCGCCCGCCTGACCGGCCTCGCTCGCCCCACCGCCTCCAGCCTCGTCGCCGAGCTCCTCGAAGGCGACCTCGTCACCGAGCTCGGCGTCGGCACCTCCGCCGGAGGAGGGCGTCCGCCGACGCTCCTCGGCGTCAACCCGCAGGGACGCGCCATCCTCGCCCTCGACCTGAGCCGGCAGCCGTTCCGCGGCCATCGCGTGGACCTGACGGGCGCCACGCGGCAGGCGGTCGAGGGCGAGCGCCGCAACCTCCGCGGTGACGAGGCGGTCGACGAGGTCCGGTCGCTCATCCGCCGGCTCGTCGACGGCGCCGACGCCCCCGTTGTCGGCGTCGGCATCGGGACGCCCGGCCTGGTCTCCAGCGACGGCGTCGTCCTCGAAGCGCCGAACCTCGGCTGGCACGACCTGCCCCTCGCGGAGCGCCTCGACGACCTCGGCGTCCCGCTGTGGATCGCGAACGACGCCGACGTCGCCGCCCTCGCCGAGGTCGGCTCGCTCCCGCCCGATCAGAACAGCGTCGTCGTCATCAAGATGGCGACCGGCGTCGGTGCCGGGATCGTCATCGACGGCCGGCCGGTGGTCGGAGCACGGTCGGCCACCGGCGAGATCGGCCATCTCGTCGTGGTCGACGACGGCCCCCCCTGCAGCTGCGGCAACGCCGGCTGCCTGGAGACGGTCGCGAGCGTGCCGGGCATCCTCCGTCTCGGCGCGCTCGCGGCCGGCCTCGACCCCGCGCGCCTCGACGCGGTGCCGTGGACGGCCGAGGCG
>JBOHEE010000461.1:0-1804 GCA_050700895.1 Nitriliruptorales bacterium
CGTTGCCGGCGATCACGGCCTCAGCGATCCGCCGGTGCGCGTGCGCCGAGGAATCAACGGTCGGGGAGGCGAGGGCCTGCCGGTCGCTGAAGTAGAAGATCGTGAGCCGGTTCAGGCTGTCGACGAACAGCTCGAGGGCGGGGTTGCGGGTGATCGACGCGAGCAACGAGTGGAGCGCGCGGTGGTCGGTCATCCGGCCGGCCGCTTCGTCGTCCATCAGCTCGCGAATCCTGATCACGTCCCCTTGCTGGACTCGGGCAGGGGCGAGCTGGGTGACGATCTCCTCGAGGATGAGCCGCGCCGCGAAGACCTCATCCAAAGGGGCCCGCACCCGCAGCAGGTAGATGACCGCGGCGTCGATGATCGCGTCGACATTCTGCTCGGTGACGACGAGGCCGCCACCGGGCCCGCGTCGCGTCCGGGCGACATGCTGGTGCTCGACCAGGCGGACAGCCTCGCGGAACACGGCGCGACTGACGCCGTAGTGCTCGAGCAGGTCGGCCTCCGAGCCGATCACCTCACCCACCGGCCAGTCGCGCTCGGCGACGTCCTGAACGATCTGCGTGGCGACCTGTGCCGCGAGCTTCGATCCGTGCTGACCGTTCCCACGATCCGGCCCCGCGAACGGGGTCGAACGCGCGGGATCAGCAGAGGCTGGCACCCCGAGCACAGTACACCCTTCTTGGCGAGCCTCTTTAGACCCCGTGACGCCGCCCGTCAGTTCTCGGTCGGGCTCGTGAGCATGGCTCGGAGGTCTTGCTTACGCACCTTCCCGGCGGGCGTTCGCGGGAGCTCGTCGACGAGCACGACCTGCGCCGGCGCCTTATGCGTGGCCAATCCGTGAGCGAGGGCGTGGGGCCCCGAGCTCGTCGAGCCACGGGGAGTGACCCTCGCGCGGTGCGATGAACGCGCACACCCCTTCACCCCATCGCTCGTTGGGCACGGCGCAGACAGCCATCTTGTGCACGGCCGGATGCGTGACGAGGGCATCCTCGACCTCCCGCGCTGAGATGTTCTCGCCCCGGAAGATGACGTCTTTCAGGCGGTCGGTGAGGACGAGGTAGCCGTCAGCATCAAAGCGCGCGAGATCGCCGGTCCGGAACCACGACTCGTCGAGGAACGCTTCGTCGCCGAGGTCGTCGTTCTGGTAGCCCAGGAACTGCCTCGGGCCTCGGGCGACGATCTCGCCCTCCTCGCCAGGCGAGACGTCGCAGCCGTGCTCGTCGACGAGGCGGACCTCGTTGCCCGGTCCCACCCGACTGTCTGTCGACCGGCGCTTGTCCGGCGGGTCGTCCGGTCCGCCAGAGCTGATCGCCGGGTGCTCGGTCGAGCCGTAGGTGCGCCAGCTGATGATCCCCCGGTCCCCAGCCCGGCTGACGAGCGCGGGCAGGACGGTCGCGGCTCCGACGAGGAATCGAGAGAGCGAGGAGATGTCGCAGTCCGAGGCGTCCGCTTCATCTAGCGTCGAGAGGAAGAATGGCGTACCTGCGCCGTCAGACGGTGCTCCTCGATGAGCGCGGCGGCAGCGCGTGCGCTCCAGCGGTCCATGACGACGGTGGTGCCGCCCGTCGTGAGGGGCCGCAACGAGCCCAAGAGTGACGCGACCTGTCCGGCGGGAAACGTCGCGAGAGTCCGCTACTGACCGGCGGCCGCCTCCGCCGTGTGGCCCGCCAGGAGCGTCTGGGTGCCGCACGCCGATCGCCCTGGCGGTCGACCCAGAGGTGTAGAGCACGCAGCACACAGACGACGGGGCGGGACGCACCAGCGAGGGGGCGCTTCCCGGCGGCGGGGAGCCCGTCGGAAC
>JBOHEE010000462.1:0-4786 GCA_050700895.1 Nitriliruptorales bacterium
GCCGTCGCCCGCCGTGGAGCCCGCGCCCTCCGAGCCGGCGCCGTCGGAGGCAGGTCCAGCTTCTCCGGGGGCGGACGGGGGGAGCTCCGAGGCGGCGTCTCCCCGGCCGGTCCGCCAGCCGACAGCACGCCCCACCGCGGAGCCCGCCGCCGCGCCGGAGATGCGGGCGGTGTGGATCCACCTCTTCGACGACACGCTCAAGAGCCGGGCGTCGATCGACCGCATGCTCGACCGGGTCGCGGCGGCGAACCTGAACACCGTGATCGTCGAGGTCGTCCGCCGCCACGACGCGTACTACGACTCGTCGGTTCTCCCACGGAGCACCGATCCCGAGCTCGAGCCCGGCCTCGACGTCCTCGCCCACGCCATCGCCGGGGCGCGCGAGCGCGGGCTCGCGGTCCACGCGTGGATCCCCACGATGCCGGCACACCACCACGCCTACGACGACTTCCCCGCGCCGCCCGGCTGGCTGTGGGACGTCCGCGGCCCCGACGCGCCCGTCGCCGACCGCTGGGTCAGCCGCGCGCACGACGGCGAGTGGGGCGACCACCTCGACCCCGGCGTCCCCGCCGTGCGCCAGCACATCGCAGCGATCGCCCGCGAGATCGCCAGCCGGTACGACGTCGACGGCATCCACCTCGACTACACCCGCTACGCGGGCGAGGAGTGGGGCTACCACCCGCTCGCGCTCGAGCGCTTCCGCGCCGAGACGGGACGGAAGGGGACGCCGGCCCCCGAGGACGCGACATGGTCCGACTGGCGCCGCGCCCAGAGCCGGGCGCTCGTCACCGAGACGGTCGCCGCCGTCCGTGAGGTGGCCCCCGGTGCGGCCGTCACCTCGGCGGTGATCGCGCAGGGCCAGGGCCCCTCGTCGGCCTTCCCGTTCTCCCGGACGAAGGCGTACGCCGACTACTTCCAGGACTGGCCGGAGTGGGCCCGTTCCGGCCTCCTCGACGCCGTGCTGCCGATGAACTACTTCGACGCCCGTCGCTACAGCGGCTGGTTCTCCGAGTGGGTCGCCTTCGAACGGACGGTCGCGGCGGAGGCGCCGACCGCGGTGGTCGGCGGGTTCGCCGGCTACCTGAACCGCCCGGCGGAGTCCGTCGTCCAGCTCGGCCGGCTCCTCGCCGCGACCGACGGGGTGAGCCTCTACTCGTACCAGGGCACCGCGGAGGAGCCGGACGCCGACGCGCTGCTCGCCGTGCTCCTGCGGCAGGTCTGGCCGCAGCCGGCCCCGCCCCTCGACCTCACCGTCAGGTCCGAGGGCTCCTGACGGCGTTCACGCCGGCGCGCGCCGCGCGACGTCCCGCTCCTGGACCGGGAGGCGGAAGGCCACGCGGCCGCCCGGCCCCGGCTCGATCCAGATCGTCCCGCGGTGAGCCTCCACGACCCCCCGTGCGATCGCGAGTCCGAGGCCGGCGCCGCCGCGCTCGCGGTCCCGCGCCGGCTCGGGCCGGCTGAAGCGCTCGAACGCGCGGTCGCGGAAGTCGTCAGGAAAGCCGGGACCCGGGTCGACCACGCGCACCTCGGCGGCACCGTCGGCGCGGGTCACCTCGACGACCACCTCGCCGCCGGGCGGGGAGTGGCGGATCGCGTTGTCGAGGAGGTTGCGGATGACCCGGCGCAGCTCGGGCGCCCCGCCGACGACGCCGACCGCGCCATCGGGGCGGACCGCGACCAGGATCTCCTTGCGGGCGGCCAGGGGCTCCAGGGCCTCGACGGCTTCGTCGGCGAGCTCGACGAGATCGACGGTGTCCTCGGCCAGCTCCAGGCCGCCCGCCTCGAGCCGCGCGAGGAGGAAGAGGTCCTCCACGAGGTGGCCGAGCGCCTCGAGGTCACGGCGCATCGCCGCGAGATAGCGCTCCGGATCGCTCGCAACGCCGTCCTGGAGGGCCTCGACCGCCGCGTTCAGGGCGGTCAGCGGCGTGCGGAGGTCGTGGCCGAGGCCGGCGAGCAGCTCCTGGCGCTCGCGCTCCAACCGCGCGCGCTGCTGCTCGACCTCGCGGAGCTCCGCGATCATGGCGTCGACCGCCCGTGCGGTGATGCCGAGCTCGTCGGGCCGGTCGATGCCGGTTTGGGCGGCGAGATCGCCAGCGGCGACTGACGCGGCGGTGCGCGCGAGCTTCCCGAGGTCCGACGTCAGGGGCTCCGCGACCGCGACGGACACGACGACGGCGAGCCCCGCCGACAGGACGAGGATGACCGTGAGGAGTCGCGCGTCGTGGCTCGACACGAACATGAGCGCCGAGGTCACGGCGAAGCCCGCCAGCGTCACACCGGCGGCTGCGAGCGCGACCACGAGCACGGTCAGGCGCAGGGACGCCGATCGCCGGAGCCAGCCCTGGGCGACCCAGGCGACGAGGCTCGTGCCCCCGATGAGCCCCCCGATGAGCAACGCGAGGTCGAGCCGATCCGCCGGGCTCGGGCGCATCGTGACCTCGCTCACGGCAAGCGTGAACGCCATGATCGCGAGGAGGGCGCCAAGCAGCCTCACGGATCGAACCGGTAGCCGATGCCGAACACGGTGCGGATCCATCGAGGATCGCCCGGGTCCTCCTCGATCTTCTTCCGCAGCCGGCGTATGTGAACGGTGACCGTGGACGGGTCCTGGTAGGCGGGCGAGGAGCCCCAGACGCTCGCGAGCAGCTCCGCGCGCGAGAACACCGTCCGGGGCGTGGCGGCCAGGAACGCGAGCAGCTCGAACTCGAGGGCGGTGAGCGCGACCGCCTCCCCAGAGACGACGACCTCGCGGCTGGCGGTGTCGATGGTGAGGCCGTCGAACTCCAGGCGGCGGCCGCCCGGGTCGGGAGGCGCCGCCCGGCGTAGCACCGACCGGACACGCGCACCGAGCTCCCGCGGCGAGAACGGCTTCACCACGTAGTCGTCGGCGCCGAGCTCGAGCCCGAGGACCCGGTCGCCCTCGTCGGCCCGGGCGGTGAGCACGATGACGGGGAGGCGGCTGATCTGGCGCACGCCGCGGAGGATGTCGAGGCCGCCCACCTTGGGCAGCATCAGGTCGAGGATGACGAGGTCGGGCCTCCGGCGGCGGAGCGCCTCGAGCGCTGCGCGGCCGTCGGCGGCCACCTCGACCTGGAACCCCTCGCGCTCCAGGTAGCCGGTGACGACCTCGCGCACCATCGGCTCGTCGTCGACGACGAGGATGCGCCGCGTCCGGCCCGCGACGTCGCGCCCCGGCTCGGCGGGCGGGGCCGTGGAGGCGTCGGCCACTTGCTCTTCCCTGGTCGGCCGTGCCCATCATCGCACGGCCGTGCCGGCTTTGGCACGGTTCGGGCTCGCTGTTCCCGTGAACAGGTTGTGAACGGATCCACCGGATTCGGCATCGCCCCGCTAGGAGTGGCGTTGTAGGCCGACGGGACGGGGCAACCGCTGCTCCGTGTGGTGCGAGGAAGCGACATGACTGCCGAGACGGGACCTGAGCCGAGCGACCGCCGTCGGCGGCGACGGTGGCGCCCGTGGCAAGTCGTTGTGGCCGCCGGGCTCGCCCTCGGCGTCGGGGTCTTCGTCCTCGTGTGGTTCCAGCCGCAGAAGCTCTTCCTGAACGAGCGCGTCGACGAGGCGTTGCCCGTGGCCGCCGCTCCGACCGACGACGGCGAGCCGGCGATGGACGATGAGATGTCGGACGACATGTCGGGCGACGACACGATGGAAGACGCGGCCGCGGGCAGCCGGACCGAGCCGATGGAGTCGATGACCTTCAGCGGGACGTTCGAGGGTCGCAGCCACCCGACGTCAGGCACGGCGCGCGTCGTCGAGCCGGGAGACGGGTCGCGCGTGCTGCGACTCGAGGACTTCGCCACCGACAACGGCCCTGACCTCCTCGTCTATCTCTCGAGCGCCCCGCCGGACGCGCCGGCCGGCGACTTCGACGACGACTTCGTCGACCTCGGACGCCTCAAGGGCAACCTCGGCAACCAGAACTACGAGATCCCCGCCGACGTCGACGTCTCGGAGTACTCGACCGTGGTGATCTGGTGCCGGAGGTTCACGGTCGTGTTCGGGGTGGCGCCGCTCTCCGCCTGACATGGCTCACGTCCCGCAGGGGACCGGCAGTGCAAGGCGGAAGCCCCGGCGACCCTTGCGGGCCTCCGGGGCCTCCTGGCGAACAAGCAGCGGCGCGTCGCCCTTGCTCCGCGCCCCCGCCGGATGTAGCGGCGGTGACACCTTCGCGCCTTGCGGCGCTTCGCCTCGCGGTCCCTACATCCCGCTCGGCGCTTTCCTCCGAGCCCCTCGCACCGGGACCCTTCGGGTGCGAGGAACGTAGGCGACCGGTCGCGAGCTTGTGAAGACCCGCGGTCGGATCGGGTCGGAAACGTGCGTCGCCCGCACGCCCTGCCGTCCCCGCGCACGCCGTCAGGGGGAGGGGCGGCAGCAGTCGGGGGCGCAGCGGTCGTGGACGGGACCGGAGCCGAGGGCGAGCCGCGGGGCGTCGGGGTCGGTGCGTTCGAGGACGAGGTCGCGGATCATCGCGACGAAGCGAGGGTGGGCGCCGACCGTCGCCGCCCGGACGAGGTTCAACCCGGCGTCGGCCGCGGTCGCCGCGGCCGTGACGTCGAGGTCGTACTGCACCTCGACGTGGTCGGACACGAAGCCGATCGGGACGAGCACGACGTCGGTCGCTCCCTCGGCCGCGAGTTCGGGGAGGCGGCCGCTCACGTCCGGCTCGAGCCAGGGGACGTGCGGCGGTCCCGAGCGGCTCTGGTAGACGAGCTCCCAGGAGCGCGACCCGCCGACGCGCTCGGCGACGAGCCCGCTGGCCTCGGTGAGC
>JBOHEE010000463.1:0-2373 GCA_050700895.1 Nitriliruptorales bacterium
GGTACGCCGATCGAGCGGATCACCTGCTCCTGCCAGCGGCCCTCGTCCGCCTCTTGATGGCCCGGGTAGATCTTGGTGATCGGGACGGGAAGCGGGAGGGCCTCCCGCCTTGCCAGTTGGACGGCTACGGCGAGGAGGGCCGACGAGTCTCTGCCTCCGGAGAACAAGACGAAGCAGGGCGGCTCCCGCAAGACCGGGAGGAGCACCTCTTCTAGGGCCGTCAGGGGCTGGGGAGGGACGAATGATCGCCCCGGCTCTTCGACTGCGACGCGGCCGGGGATCCAACCGAACGCCTGCTCGAGCGGGGTCAACCGGTAGAGGCCGAGGTCTTCCATCAAGCTATCGTAAAGGTGGTGGATGAAACCCGGCCGGGGGATCCGGAGCGATGAGGCTTCGCAAGGACCTCCTGTGGGAGCAGCTCGACGACGAGGTCATCGTCCTCGACCTCGAGAAGTCCATGTACCTCAAGGTCGACGGGAGCGGAGCCTTGTTGTGGACGGTCCTGAAGGACTCGGCGGAGCGAGCCGAGCTCATCAGTGCTCTCGTGGAGGCTTACGAGATCGACGAGGCGCGAGCCGCGTCCGACGTCGATGACTTCACCGAGTCCTTGAGAGCGGCCGGCCTTCTCGAGGCTTGAGCGTTCCTTGTGCTCGATCGGCCATCCCACCCGGCGACCTACGACCTCCACGGTCTGCACGTCCGATCGGAAGTGCCGCTTTCCGAGCCGGCCGTTGGGGGGCGACCGCCGGACCTCGACGTTGTCTTGGGCCCCCAGCGTCCTGTGCCCGGATCGGCCCCGCCGGGCGAGCTGGTGGCAGAACGCTCCACTGCCGGCCAGCTCTGGTACCAGGCGAGCCGTACCGGCGACGACTGGATCATACGGTTTCCCAGACTGTGCGAGGCCACGGTGGAGGCGGGCGGCCGGGGCGTCAGCATCCACCCAGATCCACGAGCCGACCCGGACCTGGTTCCCGTCGTCCTGATCGGGAACATCATGGCGTTCCTCCTGGCCATCCGCGGGCACTGCGTGCTCCACGCCAGCGCCGTCGAAGCACGCGGGCAGGGGGTGGCACTGGTGGGGAGCTCGGGGATGGGGAAGTCGACGGTCGCCGCGCTGCTGTGCTCGGCGGGGGCGACGTTGATCACCGACGACGTGCTGCGCGTCGATCTGGGAAACGAGCCAATATGCCTGCGGGGCACGGCCCAGTTGCGCCTTCGCCCTGCGGCCAGGCAGATCCTGGGCTTGTTCGCGAAGGAGCCACCGACGTGTGAGACAGCCGACAGTCGGGTGGCAGTTCTCCCACCTCGTGCTCGTCGGCGTGTCCCCTTGGCGGCAGTCGTGGTCCCCCTGCCGTCCCGTACCGACCGCCAGGTGGTCGTGCAGGAGATCAGCGGGGCTGAGGCGCTGTTGCTTCTCGCTCGGTTCCCCCGGATCTACGGATGGCGGGAGGAGGTGGTGCTGGCCCGCAACTTCCGGCAACTCGCCAGCCTGGTGCGCCAAGTCCCGGTCTTCACCGCCCGCGTTCCCTGGGGGCCGCCGTTTCGCCCGGACACGTCTGGTGAGCTGCTGGAGCAAATCGCCCGGGCCGTCTGAGCGAGCAGGTGCCCTTCTCAAGCTCGACGGTCGGGTAGATCAGTCAGCTCGATCTCTGAGCCTGACGTCTCCCACCACCCGGGCGGGGACGCCCACCACGATGGCGAAGTCCGGTACGTCCCGGGTGACCACTGCCCCGGCGCCGACCATAGCGTTCCGACCGATGACGACGCCACCCATAACCGTGGCATTGCTCCCGATCGAGGCGCCTTCCTCGACCCGGGTGCCGGCTCGCTGCCAATCCTCGTTCGTCTGGAGCCCGCCCCCCTTGCGGCGCGCCCTCGGGAACAGGTCGTTGACGAACATGACTCCGTGACCGACGAACACACCGTCATCGATGGCGACGCCGGCGCAGATGAAGCTGTGGGTTGAGACCTTGCAGTAGCGACCGATGGCGGCTCCGGCCTGGACCTCCACGAAGGCGCCCACTCGAGTTCCCTCACCGATGCTGCACCCGTAGAGGTTGACCAGCTGGGGATGGTGGATAACCACGTTCGCTCCGAGCTCTACGTCATCGGCGATCATGCCTGTCTCCTGCGATCAACCGTCCACTCGATCCGGAACACCAGACAGAACCCCGTTACGGTGCGTGCCGGGCGGCTCCGTGAGCGACCGTGGCTTCAAGGTACTGTTGACGATCCCGTTCGTCACCAGCCGGAAAGTAGCCGGACCTCGGATCATCGGCGCGGTGGGCCCGGAAGCCCGCATCGGTGCCCATCCAGCCGCGTACTCGTGAGGCCACTCGCCGGGCCAGTTCCCGGTAGCTGGCCGTCGCCTTG
>JBOHEE010000464.1:0-4851 GCA_050700895.1 Nitriliruptorales bacterium
CCTCTACTCCCATTTGCAACTACCGCTCTCGCTGCTTGAGTTGCTCAGGATCAGGCAGCTACCGCTCTCGCTGCTTGAGTTGCTCAGGATCAGGCAGCTACCGCTCTCGCTGCTTGAGTTGCTCAGGATCAGGCAGCTACCGCTCTCGCTGCTTGAGTTGCTCAGTCCCACTCGAGGCCTCCCCGTCGGATCTCGTAGACGAGCGCGACCCCGAGGATCCCGAGGAAGATCCCCATGGCGCCGAGCCCGTACCACGCGAGGTCACGCATGACGGTCGCCCACGGGAACAGGAAGACGATCTCGACGTCGAAGACGAGGAACAGCATCGCGACGACGTAGAACTTCACCGCGAAGTGGACGCCCTTGACCTGGGCGAGCGGCTCGTTGCCGGACTCGTAGGCGGCGAGCTTCGTCGGGTTCGGCCGACGCGGGCCCATGAGGCTGGCGACGACCAGCGAGAGGATCGCGAACGCGACCGCGAGGCCCCCGAGGACGAGCACCGGCAACCACTCTGCGAGCACGGGTCACCTTCCCTTCGAGGTCTTCGCCACGGGGTCCGGATGGGTCCGAGGTCGCTCGTCGAGCGTAGGTGTCGCGTCGAAGGGGCAGCAAACCTCGGCCCTGCGGACGTACGTACGCACGCTCACGCTGCGGGCGCCAGGCGGGAGAGGGTGTTGATGACGAGATCCATGGCGTCGGAGGGGCGGCGATCGGTGAGGTGGGCCATGAACTTCAGCACGAAGCGCATGAGCGGCCGGCAGGGCATGCCGTAGCGGGCGCAGACGCGCATGACCTCGGGATTGCCCATGAGCTCGACGTACCACCGCCCGAGCGTGAAGTAGCCGCCCCAGTCGCGCTTGAGCTCGGCGGTGTAGCCGTCGAGCACACGGGTGGAGCGGGCCGCGATCGCCCGGTCGGCGAACTCGGCCGCGAGCTTGCCCGCCTCCATCGCGTAGGAGATCCCCTCGCCGTTCGTCGGGTTCACCATCCCGCCGGCGTCGCCGACGAGCAGCACCCCGTCGGCGTGGAGCGGCTGGCGCGAGAACCCCATGGGCAGCGCGGCGGAGAGGATGCTGCCCTCCTGCGTGTCCGGCGACAGGCCCCACTCCGGCGGCATCGCCGCGGCCCACCGGTTCATCAGGCTCCGGTAGCCGATGCCCCGGAAGTGGTCGGTCGTCGACAGGACGCCGACCCCGACGTTCGCGGTCCCGTCGTCGAGCGGGAACACCCACGCGTAGCCGGGAAGGAGGTCCCCGTCCTCGGTCAGGTCGAGGAAGGACGACAGCCACTCGTCCTCCGCAACCGGGCTGCGGTAGTAGGTCCGGACCGCGACCGCCATCGGGTAGCGGCGGTCGCGGCGCCGGCCGAGGGTGGTCGCGAAGCGGCTCGACACCCCGTCGCAGGCGATCGTCACGGGTGCCCGGATCTCGCCCTCGCGACCGTCGGCGTCGCGCCAGCGGACGCCGGCGACCCGGGCGCTGCCGTTGCGGTGGACGGGCCCGGTGACCTCGACGCCCTCCCAGAGCTCGGCGCCGCGCTTCGTCGCCTCGCGCACGAGCGCGGCGTCGAAGTCGGAGCGGGTGCAGGTGACGCTCCAGTCGGGCCAGTCGTCGAGCTGCGGCCACGGGAGCTCGAGGGCGACGCCGCCACCGTGGACCCGCAGCCCACGGTTGCGCTGCCACCCCGCGGCACGACCCTGGGCCTCGTCGACGAGGCCGAGCGCGGCGACCTCCCGCACGGCTCGCGGCGTCAGCCCGTCGCCGCACGGCTTCTCCCGGGGGAAGGCCTCCCTGTCGACCACGACGACGTCACGGCCGAGCTCCGCGAGGTAGGCGGCGGTGGTCGACCCGGCCGGGCCCGCCCCGACGACGACGACGTCGGCGTCGGTCGTGGGCTCGCGGTCAGCCATCGCGTCCTCCGCCCGTCGGTCACGTGCACGCGGTGGCGAGTCTGCCACCCGTCCGCCCGCGCGGAATCGTGAAAACCTTCACAAAACAGGCTAGCCGGGCCGTCGGACACGCGGCTACGGGCGGCCGGGCGCGGCTACGGGCGGCCGGGCGCGGCTACGGACGGGCGTCGAGATCCGCGGTCAGGGTCATGAGCGCCTCCAGCGCCGTCAGGAACCGCTCCGCGCTGACGACGGTCGTGGCCCGCGGCGCGGGGGTCGGCTGGACCGACCCGTGCTCGCGCACCTCGAGCCGGACCCGCACGGTCGTCCCGCCCCCGCTCGCGTCCGGCCTGGCGAGGTCGGCCTCGACCGAGCGGACGAGTCCGCCCCTCGTCGTCACTCGGCCGGGCACCCGACGCGGGAGGTCGACCGGCCCGACCACCGCGTTGGTCGGGTCGAGCGACCCGAGGCGGCGCACGAGCTCGGCGACGTCGAGTTCGACGTGGTAGGTCCGCTCCGAACCCGCCTCGGTCACACCCTGGACGTCCACGAAGCAGCCCACGAACCCGCGCAGGTCCTCGCACAGCGCGCCCCGGAGCGCGGGCGCGTCGGCCTCCGCCGGATCCCCCTCCCCGGCGAGGATCCGCTCGAGCTCGACCGTGTCGAGGTGCCCCTCGACCGTCAGCCAGTCCCCGCGGAGCCCGGCCTGCACCGTGTCGAGGACGTCGGGCTCAGCCCCCTGCGACTGGAGAACCTCCACGATGGCGGCGCTCGGGTCGACGTCGCCGCCCGCCGCGAAGCGGAAGAGTCGGCCGAGCCCGAGACGCGCATGCAGGCGGTCCGGACTCTCCGCCCGGAGCTCGAAGACGTCCACGCCGAGGACACGGACGACCAGGGCGTCGCGCCCGTCGACACGCTGTCCGCTGACCTCGAGGCCGCCCACGAGGGATCCGAGGCCGGTGTCGTCGCCGGTGTCGTCGTCGGATCCGGGCTCCGATTCGAACCGCAGGGTGTAGGCGAACGAGCCCGAGAAGGAACGGTCGACGGCCTCGAGGAGCTCGCTCCGGGGCGACCCCGACGAGCAGGCGGCCAGGACGATCGCGGCGACCGCCGCCAGCACCCCTGAACGCCTCGTCACTCTCCCCATGGCGTCTCCTTGCTAGGAGGACGGCGCCTCCCGGGTGGCTCCGCGGACCGCTCGGTGGACGGCGACGATGCCGCCCGTCAGGTTGCGGTACCGGACGTTTCGCCAGCCGTTGTTCGCCACCCAGCCCGCCAGTCCCTGCTGGTCGGGCCACAGGAGGATGCTCTCGGCGAGGTAGCGGTACGCCCGCGGATCCGACGCGACGATCCCGGCGACACCGGGGACGGCGCGCATCAGGTAGTCGCGGTAGACGCGGCGGAACGGCGGCCACGTCGGGTGGCTGAACTCGAGCACGACGAGACGGCCGCCGGCACGCGTGACCCGGGCGAACTCGCGCAGGCCGGCCTCGGGGTCGGGGAGGTTGCGCAGCCCGAACCCGATCGTGACCGCGTCGAAGATCCCGTCCGGGAAGGGCAGCCGGAGGGCGTCCCCGTTCACGAACGCCACGCGCGGGATCCGGCGGGCCGCCCCCTCGGCCACCATCGCCGAGGAGAGGTCGAGCGCGACGACCGACGCCGCCCCGCGGCCGCCCAGCTCCGCGGCGATCCGACCGGTGCCGGCCGCGACGTCGAGGCAGAGCGCACCGACGGGATCGGCCGCCGCCGCGGCCACCCGGCGCCAGTGGGCGTCGCGACCGAACGACAGCACGGTGTTCGCCAGGTCGTACCGCGGCGCGACCCGGTCGAACATCGCCTGGACGAGCCCGACGTCCTTGCCCTCTCTCCCGGCCGCGGGAAGCGCCTGCGGCTCCTCCGCGTCGCTGGGCATGTGCGGCACCTCGTCGTTCTCCCGTCCGGCCGGCGCGCAACGTTACGTGGCCGCCGCCCGGCGGGTGCCACCCCGTCCGCGGCGGCCCTCCGTCCCGGGCTCGTCACCCCGTGTCAGCGTCGCCTGAGGGACGTACTCTGCGCTCGCGACGGTCATCGAGGAGGAGCTACGTGGCTCGCGCCTACTGCGCCCAGTGTGGAGCCGAGGTGCCGGTCGAGGGGGGCGTCTGCTTCTTCGGTCACCCCGTGGGGGCTGCCGAGGAGCGGGCGGCGGCGCGCGAGCCGGAGCCGACCCCTGAGCACGAGCCGGGGTCGAGCACGACGCCGGAGCCCATCCCCGCCCCAGAGCCGACCCCGGCCCCAGAGCCCACCCCGACCCCAGAGCCCACCCCGACCCCAGAACCCACCCCGACGCCCGAACCGGAACCCGCGCCCGCGCCCGAACCGGTGGCGGACGCCCCGAGGGAGGACGCCGTCGACGTCTCCGCTCTCGAGGCCGCCATCGCGGAGCTCGAGCTTCGCGACGACGACAGCCCGGATGCGGAGCCGGCCCCCCCGCCTGAGCCCACCGCGGAATCGGAACCGCTGGCGGGGCCCGAGCCGCCCACGGAGCCCGAAGCCACCGCCGTCCCGGAGCCCGACGACACCGCACCGGAAGCACTCGCGACCGACGACTCTGCCCCTGACGCCTTCGTGACCCAGGACCCGGAGCCCGACGCCGTCGCGCCCGACGACACCGCACCGGAAGCACTCGCGCCCGACGACCCGGAGCGGGACGCCTTCGCGACCGACGGCGCCGAGTCGGACGCCTCCGGTCCGGCTGCGGTCCCCGAGGACGCGTTCGCCCCGAGCCCCGACGAGGACGACTCGCTGGCGTGGGAGATGGAGATCGACGGGCCCGACGTCGGCGCCGGGACGGAGCCCGAGACCCCCGAGGCCGCCGACCGTGACCTCGACGTGGCCGGCGACGCGGAGGAACCCGCCTCGGCGCACGCGCCGGCAGAGGCGGCGGACGAAGGGGAGCCGGTCGCTTTCCGACCCGACATGGAGGC
>JBOHEE010000465.1:0-2201 GCA_050700895.1 Nitriliruptorales bacterium
CCGTGGAGGCGGCCCGCGAGGTGCTGCGCCGCGAGCGCGACCGGACCCAGGCCGCCGCGGAGGAGCTCGAGCTCGTGCTCCGCGGGGAGCTCGAGCAGGCGCGGGCGGATGCCGCGGAGCTCGTGGACGCGTCGCGGAGCGAGGTCGCCGAACTGCGCACCGAGCTCGAGGGCGCCGCCGGGGAGCTGCGGGCCGGCCAGAACCTCGCGACGCAGCGCTTCGAGGAGCGGCTCGACGGTCTCCGTGGCCAGCTGGACGCGGCGGTCACCGCGCTCCGGGAGCGGACGGCCGAGCACGAGCGCGAGATCTCCGAGGGGCTCGAGAGCGTCGGCAGGCAGCTCCGCGCCACCGCAGAGCGGCTTGCCGACGCCATCGACCGCGAGCGGGAGGCACGGACGACGGCCGAACGCGCGGTGCGCGACGGCGTAGACGAGGTTCGAGGTCGCCTCGAGGAGGTCGACGGGAGCTCGATCTCGCACGCCGGCCGCCAGGACGTCGAGCTCGGCCGGATCCAGGGGCTCCTCACCGAGCTGACCGGCAAGGTCGAGGCGCTGGACCGCAACCGCTCAGCGGCAAGCCCGCCGAGCGCCCAGGCCGTCGCCGAGCTCTCGGAGCGGCTCGACGACCTCGCGGAGCGCATCCAGCGCACCGAGAGCATCGCGCGCGAGTCGGGTCGCCTGCTGTTGAACCTGCTGCGCAAGCGCCACGAAGAGGTGACGGTGGCCGGCCCGCCGGTGGAGGAGACTGCAGAGCTCCCCTGACGCTCGCGTCCCGTCGACCAGCCTCGCGAGCCCGGCCGCCTAGCCCGGCCGCCTAGGAGGAGTGGATCTCCTTCACGGTGACCTTCAGCTGCCCGGCGGGCACCTCGGCGGTCACCGTCTCCCCGGCACGCGCCCCGACCACGGCGCGGCCGATCGGTGACGCGGTCGAGAGGACGTCGTGCTCCGCGTGCCGCTCCTCGCGCGTGTCGGAGATGAAGTAGGTCTCCTCGTCGCCGCCGATCTCGAGCGTGACGACGAGGCCCGGCCCGACGGTGTCGCTCTTCGGCGGCGCGCCGACCCTGGCCTCGCGCAGCAGGGCCTCGAGCTGGCGGATCCTCGCCTCCATCTTGCCCTGCTCGTCCTTGGCCGCGTCGTACTCGGCGTTCTCGCGCAGGTCGCCGTGGGACCGTGCCTCCTGGATCACCTCCGAGATCCGCGTCCGACCCTCCGTACGCAGCTCATGGAGCTCGCTCTGCAGACGGTCGTGCGCTTCCTGGCTCAGCCACTTCTCTGCCACGTGCGTCGGCCTCCGGGAGTCGGGGAACAGCGAGGAGGGCGTCGAGGGTACCGGCGGCCTCCGCAGTGGCGGCCGGACGTGGCACTACCCTGACCTTTCGTGGCGTCTCTCATGGATCTCGCGTACCGCGTCTACGAGCGGCGGCTCGTCGCCGGTCTCGACCCGGGCGCGATGCCGCGCCACGTCGGCGTCATCCTCGACGGCAACCGTCGCTACGCGCGGCAGCGGGGGATGGAGGACCCGAACCTCGGCCACCTCGCCGGGGCGAGGAAGATCGACGAGTTCCTCGACTGGTGCTGGGAGCTCGGCGTCCGCTACGTGACCCTGTGGCTGCTCTCCACCGAGAACCTCGACCGCGACGCGACCGAGATCCGCGGCCTCCTGCGCATCATCGAGGACACCGTCCGCCGCATCGCCCAGCACCCGACCACGGTCGAGCGCGGGCTGAGGGTGACCGCGGTCGGGGCGCTCGACCTCCTGCCCACCGAGACGCGCGAGGTCCTGAAGGAGGCCGAGGAGGCGACCGCTCGCCACGCCGTGTCGTTCCTGCAGGTCGCGGTCGGCTACGGCGGCCGTCGCGAGATCGCCGACGCACTCCGCAGCCTGCTCCTCGAGAAGGCGGCGGAGGGCGCCACGATCGACGAGGTCGCCGATCGACTCCGGCCGGAGGACATCGGTGACCACCTCTACACGACCGGCTTCCCCGAGCCCGACCTCATCATCCGCACGTCGGGAGAGCTGCGCCTCTCGGGCTTCCTGCTCTGGCAGAGCGCACACAGCGAGTTCTACTTCTGCGACCCGAACTGGCCCGAGTTCCGCCGCGTCGACTTCCTCCGCGCCCTGCGCGAGTACGAGGGCCGCGCCCGCCGCTTCGGCCGCTAGAAGGCGGGCCCGGAGCGGGTGACCCACTCCGGGCTCCAAAC
>JBOHEE010000466.1:0-2998 GCA_050700895.1 Nitriliruptorales bacterium
TGCCGGCGACGATGATCCGCTCGAGGTCGCCCTCAGTCGTCAGGTCTCGCCACGTGTCGTAGCTCCCCACCTCGCCGCGCACCCCCGACGGCAGACCCTCCCAGTCGACGTCGCCCTCTTGCCGGTAGACGGCGACCAGCGTGCCGTCCTCGGTGGCGAACACACCCATCACCCGGTCGTCGCCCCTGAACGCGGCCTGGAGCTCGAGGTCCTCCGCGTTGCGCGGGAGGACCCGCTCCTCGGTCTCCTCCAGGGCGAGGGCGCGGACCGCCGATCGGCCGTCCTCGAGCTCGTCGAGCGGAGGCCGTACAGGCTCCGCCGTGACGCCCCCGACCGACACGAACAACACCGCCGCCGCGGCCACGCTGGCGACCACGCCCCCGGTGGACCGCCACACTCGAGCCGCTCGGCGACGCCGGTCGAACGCCGAGCGGACCGCAGGCGTCGGCGTCCCTTGCCGCAGCATGCGGTCGTAGAACCCGAACGGCGGCTCGACCTCCGGGAGGCCGCGCAGCTGCCCGCGGACCCGCGCCAGCTCGTCGTACTCGACTCGTGCCTCCGCCGACCGCGCGATCCACGCCTCGGCTGCCGCGCGCTCGTCGGGCGTGACCTCGTCGTCCAGGAGCGCCGAGAGCAGCTCCGCCAGCCGCGGATCCAGCGGCGCCGTCACACCAATACCGCCTTGAGGCGCGACCGGCCCCGGTGGATGCGGCTGCGAACGGTACCGACGGGAACCCCGAGCGACTCGGCGATCCCCTCGTAGGACAGCCCGACGACGTCGCAGAGGACGACGGCGGCGCGGTAGTCGTCAGGCAGGTCCCGGAGGGCGTCCTGGATGTGGGCAGGGAGCTGGTCCATGGCCAGCTGCTCGTCGGCCGCCATCGACGACGGCATGACGCGATCGGCCCGCTCCTGCTCCTCCGGCAGCGCCTCAGTTGGTCGCCGCTTGCGCCGCCGGACGTCGTCCAGAAAGGCATTGGTGGCGATGCGGCTGAGCCAGCCTTGGAGGGAGCCGGGGCGGTACGTGACCAATCCCCGCTGCACCCGGACCAACACCTCCTGCACCAGATCTTGCGCGTCGTCGTGATTGCTGGTGAGCCGGTACGCCACCGAATACAGGAATCGACCGTGTGACCGGGCGACCTCTTCCCAAGTGGGAACGGCTCCGGTCGGGAAGGCTCCGGCGGTCGGCGGCTGGCTCGTCACGAGAACGACAGGAGTGACCGATCGGTTCCCCGGACCGGCCTGACGACGAGATCAGGTGTTCTCGTCGTTGGTGGTGCTGGAAGGGGTCGAGGAGGTTTCGTCCGTCATGCCCTCCTTGAACTCCTTCTGCGCCTGGCCGAGTGAGCGGGCCAACTTCGGCAGCTTCGTCGAGCCGAAGAGCAGCAGGACGACCACCAAGACGATGATGAGTTCGGGCGCGCCGAGATTCACACAGTCAGCGTACCCCTCTACCCTCCACGTGGCAGCCTCGGCGGGTGCTCGTGTGCGTCGTCAACGTGAGCGAGGGCCGCGACGAGGCGACGGTGCGCGCCCTGCGTGAGACGGCGCCCGACGACGTCCTCGACGTCCACACCGACCCCTACCACCACCGGTCGGTGTTCACGCTGGTCGGCGCCGAGGCGCCCCGGCGGCTCGCCGCCGAAGCGGTCCGGCGCATTGACCTGCGCCACCACGACGGCGTGCACCCACGCATCGGCGCCGTCGACGTCGTGCCCTTCGTCCCTCTCGACGGTTCGGCGCTCAACGACGCGCTCGCCGCCCGCGACGACTTCTGCCGGTGGGCGGGCGACGAGCTCGGCGTGCCCTGCTTCCGCTACGGGCCCGAGCGGTCGTTGCCCGACGTACGGCGCCAGGCGTTCGGCGAGCTACGCCCGGACTGCGGGCCGGCGGCGCCGCATCCCACGGCCGGGGCGTGCGCCGTCGGTGCCCGACCGGTGCTGGTGGCCTTCAACGTGTGGCTGGCGGACGACGACCTCCCGCACGCCCGTCGAGTGGCAGCGGCGGTACGCCGTCCCGAGGTCCGGGCCCTCGGCCTACCCGTGGGCGACGGGGTCCAGGTGTCGATGAATCTGATCGACCCGCTGGTCGTCGGCCCCGCTGATGCCTACGACGCCGTCGCGGCGAAGGCGAAGGTTGCGGGCGCCGAGCTCGTCGGCCTCGTCCCGGAGGCGGTGCTGCGAGCCGTCGACCCGTCACGGTGGCGCAGGCTCGACCTTTCGCCCGACCGGACGATCGAGGCCCGACTCGCGCAGCGGGCCGGGCACGGCGATGATTCTCGAGTGTGAGGGTTGCGCTTTCCGCCCCCCTCGCACTCGAGAACGACCGGTTAGGCGCCGGCGACGCGGCGGGCGATGGCCCGCTGGCGGCGGATGCGGCGTCGCTCGCGCTCGCTCATGCCGCCCCAGATGCCGAACTTCTCGCCGTTGGTCAGCGCGTACTCGAGGCACTCCTCTCGCACCACGCAGCCGCGGCAGACCTCCTTGGCCTCTCGCGTCGACGCGCCCCGCTCGGGAAAGAACAGGTCGGGATCGACCCCCAAGCAGTTGGCGAGGTCTTGCCAGGTCGTGGTCGGCGGCTGCGGATCGGTCTCGGTGGCGATCGTGATGCGCATGGACCCTCCTTCCCCCGGTGCGAACTGATGCCCGGCGGCACGGCCGGTAAGGACATCCATGTAGTTACACCGTTGTGATTCTTGACCACCGGTGCACGATCGCGCAAGGGGGAGAGTTCTTGGAGTTACGAATCGAAGCGACACGGAGCACGCCCGGAGGCGAAGCCCGCGCCGGCGCAGCCGGCCCCTACGCACCGGAGGGCACGCGTAGCGCCCGTCGAAGCGAGCCCCCAGGGCAGGTCGGGGCGGCGGGTGGGGCGTAGTGGAGGGGGCGCAAGCTAAAGACTCGTGGTGCACACGCAGCAGTGCGACACGGAGCACGCCCGGAGGCGAAGCCCGCGCCGGCGCTGCCGGCCCCTACGCACCGGAGGGGACGCGTAG
>JBOHEE010000467.1:0-5816 GCA_050700895.1 Nitriliruptorales bacterium
GGCAGCGGCCGCACTCGGTGCAGGTGTAGAGGTCGAGGAAGGTCGTCCAGGTGAGGTCCTCGACCTTGCCGACCCCGAGGACCGTCTCCTCGTCCATCGCCTCGAGGTCGATGTCCATCGGCGGCAGCGCACCGAGCGCCTTCGGCTGCCGCGAGACCGCCACCTGGGGGAAGATCGTGAGCACGTGGAGGTGCTTGGAGCTCAGGGTGAAGACGAGGAACCAGCCGACGATCGCGATGTGGACCACGACCATCGCCGCGACGATGGCCTGGAGCCCGGTCTCGGGGATGCCGACCAGTTGCTGGCCGACGAGCTGTGACAGGAACGCCGGGGCGAAGTGCGCCGCCTGCTCGCCGCCCTCCGCGACCCGCGCGCCGTGTAGGAGCAGCAGGGTGTAGGTGACGCCGAACTCGCCCATCAGAACCCAGTAGCCCTGGTCGAGGTTGCTGCCGGCGAAGCGGGACCGCCGTCCGAGGCGGTTCGGGTGCTGGGTGAGGCGCATCACGAGGAACCCGGCGATCGCGACGATCCCGAGCAGGATGAAGGCGTCCTGGGTGAAGACGACGACGTCGAGGAGGTCGACGTCGCTGCCGGGGAAGCGGATCCGCCCGGCGAGCGGGATCTTGAAGTGCGGGTCGAAGATCTCCCCGGCGATCTCGATGAGCGTGGCCTGGACGACGAGGAAGCTCCAGAAGATCCAGGCGTGGAAGACGCCGGGGACCGACCAGCGCAGCAGCTTCTTCTGCCCGAGGACCTTCGTGAGCTGGTACTTCAGGTTCGAGATGGCGTAGGCCCAGGTCCCGCGCTCGGGGTCCGGCTGCGCTGCCCGCAGCAAGCCGACCAGCTCGGCGATGCGCCGGACCGCGAACCACGCGGTCACACCGATCGCGAGAGCGGCGCCGGTGATGCGCAGGACGTCGATGAGCTGCTGGCCCTCCACCCCGGTGCCCTCTCGTCGCGCGTGTGCCGCGGCGGGCCAGTCTAGGTGGGCGCGCAGATGGCCCCGCCCGCGGACCGGCCCCGCGGCCCTAGCGGAGGTGCCCGCCGGGGCCGGCATAGCGGCGCCGGGGGTGGATCCCCGTGCGGGCGGAAGTCACCCGGTCGAGGATCAGCAGGCCGTCGAGATGGTCGAGTTCGTGCTGGAAGGCCCGCGCCTCGAACGCGACCGCCTCGATGACGCGCTCCTCGCCGTCGGGCATCGTGCCGCGGACGACGACGTGGCTCGCGCGGACGACGTCGCAGGTGAAGTCCGGGACCGACAGGCAGCCCTCCCGCGCCACCTCACCGCCCTCGGCGTGGACGAGCTCGGGATCGAAGAGGACGACGAGCCCGTGGTGCCGCTCCGGCGGCCGACGCATGACCGAGACGTCGAGCGCGAACCCCCGGCGGTCGACGCCGATCTGCGGTGCGGCGATGCCGACGCACCCCGGGGCAGCGCGCATCGTGTCGACGAGGTCCGCCGCCAGGGTGCGCGCGTCTTCGCCGGGGTGTCCGACCGGGGTCGCCTCCCGCTTCAGGATCCTTGCCGGGTAGACCTCGACGTCCCGAACGGCCACGGTCAGTACGTCTCGGTCTGTAGCGGCCGCAGCGTGTGGTCGACGCCGATCTCGTCGCCCAGTTCGACCAGCGCGGACTCCAGCGCGGCGGCGTCGAGGGCGTCGGGCAGTGCGACCTCGAGGACCATCGCGTAGACGGGGTGGTCCGCGGGCGGCAGGACGCGGGTCGACAGATCGGTGATGTTCACGTCCAGGTCCGCGAGGACGCGACCGGCCCCCGCGAGCAGGCCGGGACGATCGGCCCCGTAGACAGACAGCACGTGGGTCGGCTCCGACGCAGCGCCTCCCCGGGCGGCCTCCGTCACGGCGACGGTGAGCCCGAGGTTCCCGGTGCCGCGATCGAGAGCGTCGCGCAGGCCGTCCGGGTCCAGGCCCGTCTCGACGAGCAGCATGATCGCGAAGCGGCCCCCGAGGATCGTCATCGCCGAGTCCGCGACGTTGCCTCCCGTGTCACGCAGGACCTCGGCCACCGCCGCCACGATGCCCGGACGGTCCGTCCCCACCGCCGTCACCACCAGTTCCGCCACGTGGCCTCCTCTCCCCGGAGGGACGGTAGCCCGACGAGCGGAGGGGGCGGACGCCGGCGGTCAGCCGTACCTTCCGACCCGTGCATGCCTTCCGATGCCTCGTCCTCGCGGCCCTCCTGCCGGCCGGGCTGGCCGTTGCCTGTTCCGAGGGCACGGCGCCCGTCGCGACCTCCCCGGGTGAGGGGGCGGTCTCCCGCACGATCGCGATCGTCGATCCGACCGAGGCCGACGTGCCGCCGCTCCACCCCTCGGTGGACGACTACCCCGAGGCGACCGTCGCTCTCGAGCCACCCGACCCTCGCCGGGCGGTCGGCGTCGCGACGAAGGTCGCGTCCACGAGCGACCAGCTTGCCCACGGCCTCATGGAGGTCGAGGAGCTGCCGGAAGGCGTGGGCATGCTCTTCCTGTTCGCCGAGGATCGGGACGGGGCGTTCTGGATGAAGGACACCCTCGTCCCGCTCGACATCGCCTGGGCCGACGCCTCGGGCGCGATCGTCGACATCCAGCGCATGGAGCCGTGCCCGCCCGACTCGGCATGTCCGCGTTACAGCCCGGGCGCCGCCTACCGCACCGCGCTCGAGGTGCCGGCCGGCTGGTTCGCCGACGTCGGCGTCGACACCGACTGGCGTCTGGTCCTGCCGGAGGGACTGCCAGCCGCCGAGTGACCGCGGCGGATCCCACGTAACGGGACGTAGGATGGCAGCGTCAGAAGGACGGACGTGGAGTCGTGGCAGATCATCCTGGGGCTCTTCTTCGCCCTCTTGCCCGTCATGCTCATGCTCGACTTCTGGGGCGAGGAGCGCGTCGACCCGCGCGGTCACCCGCGCATCCGGCCCTGGCCCCGGCACGAGAGCGCGGCGCGCGTCGACGCCGAGTCCGCCCACGACGAGGACGTCCTCGCCACGCACTGAGGACTCGCGACGAGCGCGCTACCCGTCGCGGAAGTTGAGGTAGTAGCGGCTCGGTGTTGGGCCGATCTGACCCTGGTACTTCGAGCCCGCCTCCGTCGACCCGTAGGGGTACTCAGCCGCTTGGTCGAGCTGGAAGAACGCGATCTGCCCGATCGGCATGTGCGGATAGATCGTGATCGGCAGAGTCGCGAGGTTGGACAGTTCCAGCGTGACGTGGCCGTCGTAACCTGCATCGACGAATCCTGCAGTCGAGTGCGTCACGAGGCCGAGCCGCCCGAGACTCGACTTCCCTTCCAGCCTCGCTGCGATGTCGGCGGGAAGACGGACCCGCTCGAGGGTCGACCCGAGGACGAACTCGCCGGGGTGCAGAACGAACGCTTCCCCGTCCGCCACCTCGACGAGATCCGTCAGGTCGGAGAGATCCTCCTTCACGTCGATGTAGGGGTAGCGGTGGTTTGCGAAGACGCGGAAGGACCGATCGACCCGAACGTCGACGCTCGAGGGCTGGATCGCCCCCTCCGCGAGGGGATCGATCTCGATCCGTCCGTCCTCGAGAGCGGCGCGGATGGAGCGGTCTGAGAGGATCACTGGAACGCCTCCGCCGGCAGCGGACGCACCGTAGCCGGGGGCCGTCATGGCTGGAGCCCGCGCTGTCGGCTCGGGTACCCTCAGCGCTCACCCGCGGGTGTAGTTCAATGGTAGAACTCGAGCTTCCCAAGCTCGTGACGGGGGTTCGATTCCCCTCACCCGCTCCGTCCGTCTGCTGGTGGATCTCTTCGATCAGTGACTCCCGGGGCTCGTCGGCGTCGGCACCGCGTTCCACACCGTCTCGCACGTCATCGGACGTGACCTCGGGGGCACCCCGGCCACGGACATCCCGACGCCGGCGATCCTCGGGGTCCTGGCCCCCGTCGAGCCTGCCGGCAGCCGACCCCGGCGTGCGTCGCGGCGACCCGGTGAGGCGCGGTGACGCACGTGAGGCCGAGGTCAGCGGTGGCGCCCCGTAGTGGCCGACGGTGCGCCATCGGAGCGCCCGTAGATATCCCCAGGCTGGCCGGTGGCGGCCGCCATCGTGTCCCTGTCACGCCCTAGCGTTCCGAACGTACGTTCGGTACGGGGAGAGCTGGCATGGCTGGGGACGGCGAGGACCGTGGGACTGCGGAACGCCTGCGCCGCCTGGAGCGGGCGCTCGCGGATGTCGACGCGCGCCTGCAGCATCTGGAGCGCAGCCTCGAGCGGTTCCTCACCTCTCGCGATCCGGGGGCTGATCAAGCACGCGATCGACGATCCGGTCCAGACGATCCAGGCGACGCTCGATCGCCCTGACCCGCTCCTCCAGGGCCCCGAGGAGGCGGGCGGTCTCCGTGACGCCGGTGTCGGCGGGCACGGGCTCCGGCCGCTCTCTGGGCTCCTCCCCGGCGAGGACCCGGTCGATGCCGTCCGTCTCCCAACCGAGCGCCCGGGAGACCTTCGCGAGCGTCACTGGGTCGTAGCTCGTGCGACGCACGTGCTCGATGTTGCGCAGCGTGCTCACGTCCACCGCCGCGAGTTCCGCGAGCTCATTCTGCTGGATGCCGAGCTCGCCGCGGCGGCGGCGAACTGCCGCGGCGACCTCCTCCCAACGACCGTCCATGCACCCGTCCCGCCGAGCCCGCGAGAGGCTAACGGGCAATCGCGGCGAGCGCGACGATCCGCGACAACCCCGCACGTAGCGGAACGTGTTCCCCACTTATCGCGCTTTATCGCGCTACCATCCGTGGAGTCGCGACTGGGGGCCACACCGTGAAGGTGCACCAGCACGTGGGCGGCGGCGGGCGGGTCACGGTCGACGTGAGTCGCGTCTGGGGGGCCACGCCGTGAAGGTGCACCGGTTCGCGCTGCGACGCATTCGCGAGCGTTCCGGCATGTCCGCGAGCGAGCTCGCCCGGCGGGCGCACATCTCGCACGGCACCCTCCTCGACATCGAGTCGGGTCGGCGCAACGGCTCGCCGAGCATGCTGAGGCGCATCGCGGCGGCTCTCAAGGTCGAACTCGTCGACATCCTCGCCGATCCGGAGGACAGCACGCACGCCACGCTGTTCGAGGGCACGCTCGGCACGGCGAGCGAACACGACGTGCTGAACTGGCTCACCGCGCATCACGGCGCCCGCGAGCTCATCGCCGTCTACGGGTCCAATCTCCCGACGGCCCAGCGGCGGGCGCTGCGGGCGATTGCGGAGACGGCGCTCGAGCGGCTCCGAGCGCACGGCGTGGAACCGGAGCCCGCTGTCGAGGACGACTGACGCCGCGGGGACGCCTAGTCCTTCCGCTGGCGGCGGCCGTCGTCCTGCTCGTCGACGGACCGGCGCCGCCCGTCCTCGTTGCCGCGCCCGTCCACACGGGACGCGTCACGGTCGTGGCGCTGGTCGCGCCCCCGATCCTCGCAGGCCTCGTGGCGCTCGTCGTGGCCTTCGGACCACGACCGTGCGCAACGCTCCGACTGTGACGCGGTCCGCACGCGGTGCCTGCGCTCCTCGTCCGCCTCGTCACCGTCGTCGTCGCGGTCGTCATCGCCCTCGTCGTCGCGGTCGGCGTCGTCGTCGTCCGCCTCGTCACCGCGGGCGTCGCTGCGCTCGATCGGACTCCCGCGACCGCCATCGCTCTGCGTCGGCGCGTCTCGTCCGCCGTCGTCGCGCGGCTGCGGTCCCCCTCGCGCCTCCCGACGATCGTCGTCGGCGCCGTCGGTGGCGGACGGCGATGACGACTGTGGCGGCGGCGCGGCGGGGCCGGCCGTGCCCGCGGACGGTGACGGGGCGGGCACCGGCTCGAGGACGACCGTGCGT